>JALXAQ010000177.1 GCA_026991885.1 Thiotrichaceae bacterium | reverse complement strand
GCATGCCTTGTCTCTACGTTGCCGTTGCCGTTGCCGTTGCCGTGTTTGACGTCATCATTATTTAAAATCAAAATTCCGTGAATATGGTTTGGCATGACAATAAATTCCCCCAATTCAACATTATGGGCATGATTTTTTATTTCATACCATAAAACATCGGCAATGATGCCGATATTGAATAATTGCATTTTGTCATTGTTGATTTCACCAAAATAATGGGCACGATTATGGGTGCAAATTGTAATAAAATACGCACCACGCCATTGGTAATCCCAATTCTGCAACCGTGTGGATGTTGTGCGGTATTTATTTTGGTATTTTTCCATATTTATAATTTCACCCGTATTTCACCGCTCATTAGTTTAGGCAGGAGGGTGTCGCGAAGGGATTCTAGAGTGCGGATTTGGGCTTGGTTTTTGTTTATTTTATCCCAAGCATTTTTACAGTATTCGGCAAATTCCTGTAGTAATTCATCAGGTGGTAATTGAAATTCAATCGCTTCGATGTCTTTTGGTTTCAAGGAAGGGTAAGCTGAAGTTGAACCCTCTGCAATTGAATGTAAATATTCTGTCATATCAGAAGTTGTGAGCAAGATATAAATAAAGTGTGGGTCAATATCTTCGCAAGTAATCACACAAAACCCTGTCGAAACAACCAAATTCTCAACTGGATTTTTAACTATTCCATAGTGTTTTTGATTTGGACGAACAGTTGATAAAAGCACGTCATTATGCTGAACTAATCTTTTAGCCCTACTTGGTGCTTCATGGAAATCAAATTCTTGTAATGCTTCAACTTTACCTTCCGTCAAAGAACCTGTATCTAAATATTTAATTATTTGATGAGAATAATTTTTGTTAGCAGAATTAGTATTAGTCTTAACAAAATCACGTATCTTTACTTCCTCCCAATCCTCCCGCGCCTCTTCCACAAACCACTGCCGAAACAGGGTTTGTGCCATTTGTTCAAGGGTTTTGTTCTGGCGGTTGAGCAGGTCGATTTTATCATCCAGCGAGCTTAATACTTCGGCAATGGCTTTTTGTTCGGGGAGGGGTGGGAGGGAAATGTCATAACTTAGCAATACATTAATTTGTATATTAGGCTGAGAAGATGTACCACCTGAAATAGATTCTATAAAACTTCTAAAGTTACCTGTTTGAAAGTGATAATAAAGAAATTTAGATACACAAGCATTAGAATTGGTTCTAATTCTAATTAAGCCATTATTAAAAACAGACCTTAGGTCGGAGTAGATAAAACTATTTACACCAACTGTTGCCCCAGTTCTAGCTATAATTATGTCATTTCTTTTTAACTGGAATTTTTCATAGTTTTTTTCTTCAACTTTTGTAAACCCCCAATTTGCATACGCCTTATTCTGAGATACATCCTGTATTCTCATACATCTAATACCAGTATTATTTTCTACTATTGGAGCACGTTTTATAGCATCTAACCCTGTATTAGCAGAAGCGACTATTTCATTGATCTCAATCTCCCGCCACTCACTCATTCTAACACCTCATTTGTACGGGTAATCCCTTGTGGTTGCCCCATTTGATTGCAACGGTAAATAATGGGCAGACACGGGGGTCTGCCCCTACGATAATTATTCATCCCCAACCTCCAATCTCAACTTCGCTTCCTCAATTGCCTTGTGCAGTTTCGCCTGCAAGACTTCTTTTGGTGGTAGTTGCAACCAGTATTCCGAAACATGGATTGCCTCTTGCTTCAGTTCCATGAGTTCGATCACTTCCTTGTCTTTACTACTGCATAATAAAATCGCAATCGGTGGGTTTTCGTCGGGGTGTTGTTCGTGTTTTGCCAGCCATTTTAAATACAGTTCAACCTGCCCTTTGTATTCGGGTTTAAATTCACCGAGTTTAAGTTCGATGAGTACCAGTCGTTTGAGTTTACGGTGATAGAACAATAAATCCAGATAGTAGTCATTGCCACCGATTTGCAGACGTTTCTGGCGTGCCATAAAGGCAAAGTCACTACCGAGTTCCAGTATAAAATGCTCCAGTTTGTGCAGGATGGCGTTTTCTAAATCTTTTTCGCTGAAGTTATCCTGTAAATCGAGAAAATCCAGCAGATAAGGGTCTTTAAGGTGGAGGGCAAGGGATGAATCGCTCTGTTCCAGTTTTGCCAGCTCCTGACGGATCACTTGTTCAGGTTGTTTGGCAATGGCACTGCGTTCAAATAACATACCGTCCATGCGTTCACGCAGGGTGCGAACCGACCAGCCTTCATGATGGCTCATTTTGGCGTAAAATTCTCGTTGAATATCATCCTCTAGCTTGAGCAGTTCGACAAAATGCGACCAGCTTAATTGTGACGACAGTGTCGTCACTTTCTCTTGTTCTGGAAAATAATTATAAAACAGTTTCATTCTTAACAAGTTGCGATAACCAAACCCCTTGCCAAACTCATTACTGAGTTGCTGACTTAGTTGGCGTAATACCTGTTTTCCATATTCCGCCCGATTTGAATCCAGAATTTCAATACTGATTCGCCTACCAATCTGCCAGTAAGTAAGGGTCAAGGTTTGGTTGACCTGTTTAACAACGCTTGATCTTGCTTCACTAATTAGTTGCTTTATGTCTGTGTACAGGCTTTGGTATTGCTCAGGTGATGGGGTAGCAGTGACTTCTTTTTTATTGCTCATAACTTACGCCTTGTTAAAGCCGTCGAAATCGACGGGTTTGACATCACTAACAGTAGGAATTTTGATTGAGGCAAATTCGCCATGATTAACTTAGCCATCAACCTTCACCTTCGCCATATTCTCCAATATCCGCTGATTTAGCTCTGCTTCCTCTTTTAGCTGGCTTTCAAACTCGGCTTTAAGCTGACTAAAGCGTTCACCAAAATCAAAATCATCCTCTTCCTCTGCCAACCCGACATATCGCCCTGGGGTAAGCACATAATCCAGTTCTTTTACCCGCTCTATGGGTGCGGCATTACAAAAGCCTTTGATATCTTCATAATCTCCATCAGGATTTCGCCAGTTGTGATAAGTGCCTGCAATGGTTTGTATGTCGTCTGCGGAGAGTTCACGGGTACGGCGGTTAATCAGATGCCCCATATTACGGGCATCAATAAACAGGATTTCATCGCGTCGGTCACGAAAATTACCATTTTGTGTAGAGACAAGGCATGCCTTGTCTCTACTAATAAACCACAACGAGGCGGGAATCTGGGTATTAAGAAATAGCTTGGCGGGCAGGTTGACAATGCAGTCGATTAAACCTGCTTCAACCAGGGCTTTTCTGATCTCGCCTTCGCCTGATGTTTTGGAGGTGAGCGCGCCTTTTGCCAGTACAAAGCCTGCCTGTCCACTCGGGGCGAGGTGATAGATAAAGTGCTGTATCCACGCATAGTTGGCATTGCCGGTGGGCGGTGTGCCATATTGCCAGCGTCCGTCCTTGCGAAGCAGATCGCCGCTCCAGTCGCTGACATTAAAGGGCGGATTGGCAATAATATAATCGGCTTTAAGGTCTTTATGGGCATCGTTTAAGAACGAACCTTCGTTGTTCCATTTGACCTGCGAACTGTCAATGCCGCGAATGGCAAGGTTCATTTTTGCCAGTCGCCAAGTGGTCTGGTTGCTCTCTTGCCCGTAGATGGAAATATCGTTGATTTTGCCCTGATGTTCGGTGACAAATTTTTCTGACTGCACAAACATACCACCAGAACCACAGCAAGGGTCAAGCACACGTCCTTTGTAGGGTTCGAGCATATCGACCAGTAATTCAACTACGCATCTGGGGGTGTAAAATTGTCCGCCTTTTTTGCCTTCTGCCAGCGCGAATTCACCAAGGAAGTATTCAAACACATGCCCTAACACATCGGCACTACGAGATTTGGCATCACCGAGGGCGATATTGCTGATCAGATCAATCAGTTCGCCCAAGCTGGTGGGGTCAAGATTTTGCCGTGCATAAACTTTGGGCAATACGCCTTTTAATGAGGTGTTTTCCTTTTCAATCGCATCCATTGCTTCATCAACGGTTTTGCCAATAGTCGGTTGTTTGGCATGGGCTTGCAGATGCGTCCAACGGGCATCTTGCGGTACAAAAAAGACATTCTCGGCTTTGTATTCGTCCTTGTCTTCGGGATCAGCTCCGGCCCATTCACTGGAAGAGTCGCCTTCCCCCGCTTTTAATTTGGCGTACAATTCATCAAAGGCATCAGAAATATATTTAAGAAAAATCAAACCCAATACCACATGCTTGTATTCAGCCGCATCAATATTTTTTCTGAGCTTATCTGCCGACTTCCAAAGCTGTTTTTCTAGTGATTCTTCTTGTACCTCTTTCTTCTTTGTCATTCTATCTCCGTTGGTTTTGTTTGCTACTGGCAGGTTGTTATTTTGAGGACTAACGCCCCTTGCATTGGAAGAAAATGACTCAGGTTGAGTTTTGTGCGAAAGTGAGTGTGACGAATGCACAAAAAGACCAGCTGTGTTAAGCCCCTAATGGCACGGTCTGTTAAGTCATAAATGCCTATTTTTCTAGCTTTTAAGTAAATTCGATACACCTAAGTAAGCTGAAACCTTAACAAATTATGCTAATATATTAAACAGTTTTATTGATATACATCAAGGTAGAACAGCCAGTTACCCAA
>JALXAQ010000176.1 GCA_026991885.1 Thiotrichaceae bacterium | reverse complement strand
TCACCAGTCACCATGCTCTCCGGCGATAAGTTGTGCAATTTGACCCAAGTGCTGTTGTTCAGCCACACCCAAATACCATCAGTAGCACCAAAGTCGATAATAACATCGTCTAAACCGTTATTATCTATATCTCCCGTCACCATGCTATTAGGCGAAACTGAATGCAATTGGCTCCAACTACTGTTATTCATCCAAATCCAAATTCCGTATGGAGCACCAAAGTCGATAATCACATCGTCTTCACCGCTATTGTCTATATCTCCCGTCACCATGCTCTCTGGCGATAAGCTGTGCAATTTGCTCCAACTACTGTTATTCATCCAAATCCAAATACCATCAGTAGCACCAAAGTCGATAATCACATCGTCTAAACCGCTATTGTCTATATCTCCCGTCACCATGCTCTCTGGCGATAAGGTGTGCAATTGGCTCCAAGTGCTATTGTTCAACCTTGCCCAAATTCCGTATGCGGCACCAAAGTCAATAATGACATCATTTTGTCCAGTGCTACTACTGTCATTATCCGTGATAGTCAGAATGGCACTACTCGGCGATCCCGCACTTGCACCACTAAAGTTAGAGAAACTCAAATTAACGGTTTCAGCACTTTCCACATCACTGTCATCTATAATTGGGATCGTGATAGTCCTGCTGCTCGAATCACCATTGCCCCAAGTCAGTGTACCATTGGCACTGGTATAGTCGCTCCCTGCTGTGGCATTACCGTCTGAAGTGGCATAATCTACAGACGCGATTCCACCGCTACCACCGCTGCGAGTCACAGTGATGCTTGCAGTGCCATCGCCTTCATTGACGCTATAATTTGCGGCGGAAAACTGGATAGTCCCAGCAGGTAAAGCATTACCCGTGATTTTAAAATTATCTATCTGGAAACCATCAAACCCTGCGCCCCCCGCATCACCGAATACAAATCTGAACTGAATATTTTCCTCACCAATCAATGAGTTAATTTTGTATTTCGGATTATACACGGTAAATGACAATTGCTGCCATCCCGCTTGGTTATTCAAGCCTGCAACCGTGGCATCCGTGTACCAATCCTGAACGGCGTTAGGATCGCCAATACTGCCCAACAGTTGCCAGTTATTGCCACCATCGGTGGAATACTCAAGATTCATACCAGTGGTAGCATCGCTACATATTCCTCTGTACTTAAACTCCAGAAAATAATCGCCGGTACCACCAAGCAAAGAAATGAGGGGCGTTTCTAGGGCATAGCTTCTATAACCACCATGCCAATCGTTGAGCATGGTCATCCAGTTGGCAGCCCCTTCAATCGTAGCATTGCTGCCATTCATATTAGGTTTGCCACTTTGGCCTGCCCCCCATTCCCATTGATAGCCAATGCCTGACAAGACGACAGCCTTAAACCCGCCATTGTCGGTATTAAAGTCATTCGTATAAGGAATTTCCAATTTCTCATCATCAACAATGGTCAGCGTGCTTGATGACGACGAACCTACACCTGCCCCACTAAAATTAGACAGACTAAATTCAACCGTTTCATAACCTTCAACAAGGGTGTCATTGACAATGTTGACCGCAATCGTCTTGGGAGCGGCATCCCCATCTCCCCAGTTCAACGTCCCAGTCGCGTTGGCTGTGTAGTCCGTTCCCCCACCTGTGGCAGTCCCGCCAGTGATGCTATAATCCACCGAAGCGGCACCTTCACTGCCATTGGTGCGGGTGACTATCATATCGACGGTGCCATCAGACTCATTAGCACTATAACTCGCCGCTGAGAAACTCAGTGCCCCACCAGCTCCGGCATTTTTAAAGAGACCGCGCCCATGGCTAGCAGCAACCAAAGTCGTATCTCCCATCCAAAACAATTCATCCACAGAAACAGTGGCTGGACCATCATGGGGCAAATGCCAAGTGGCTCCCGTGTCTTCTGAAACGAAGATTCCTACCTCGGTGGCAACATACAACCAAGCAGGGTTAGTCGGATGGATAACCAGACTGCGAACAGGCGCATCAGGTAAGCCGGTACCACCAGAGCCTGTGATGTCAGTCCAAGTTGAGCCGCCGTCAGCAGTACGCCAAACATTATCACTACTGAAGCCGCCGAAGGTGGCATAAACAATATTATGATTATTCGCATCAATAGTGATACGCATCACATAACGGTTGGGTAAACCTGTATCAACTTGAGTCCAATTGGCACCACCATTAGTAGATTTATAAACATTACCGTTGTTGTGTCCCACCCAGATAGTATTTGAATCACTCTTGGCGACGGCAATCGCACTGATATTGCTCCCCACCGATGATTTAATGGCCGTCCAAGACGGTGTACCCGCTTTCACATTGGTACTGCGCCACAGACTCGCTCCCCCCGCTAACAGCGTATTGGAATTATTGGGATCGAGAATGAATGGCGCAATAAAGTTGGCATTGCTGCCCGCATCACCAATGCCTGTGTAGATATAACGGGACGAACCCCCACCATTGCTGCTGCGGTGAATCTGTAAATAAACATATTCCCCATAAAAATAATTAGGATCGCTGGGATCAGCGGCACAAAAACCACCGTCACCGCCGTACATTGCAGTCCAGGATTCTGTCCCGCCGCTATAACGCAGAGTACCATTGTCCTGAGTACCACCAACGATAACGCCAGAAGAGACATTACCCGCTGCCCCGTAAAACTGGGTGCTCCCCAAATTGTTATTCAATTCCTGCCAGCCACTTGTGCCCGCGACCGTATAAACATCATCAGCCTTGTAAATCCCGCCATCGTTGCCGAAAAAAACGGTCTTGTTGCTGCTACCATTAAAATTGGGATGTGCGATAATGACATGATGATCGGCATGTGCAGAAGCAGGCGCACTCCCCCACTCGCTGATCTTGGTCAGGGTTGCGCCGCCATTGGTGCTACGCCATAAATCAATACCGCCAACAATCACCGTATTGGCGTTGGTGGGATCAACCCAAATAATATTGTCATACCAGCCTTGCCCACCTAAGAAACTATTGCCCGTGTTGACTCGGGTGTAGCTTGCACCACCGTCGGTACTTTTCCAGATTTCGCCACTGTTCTGATAGACAGAAGCATAAACGGTAGTGGGTGTGCTTTCTGCATAAGCCACTTCTACACGGCCACCACCGATACTAACCGTTGTCCACGTTGTTCCACCATTAATTGAATAATAGGCATTTCCGCTACCGTCTCCAGCGATGGCGCGATTGTTGTCGGTAGGATGAAAATCAATGTCTAAGGTTCTTGTTGTTGTCACCTGTGACCATGTGCTACCGCCGTCTGTTGAACGCCAAATACCGCTATTAGTGGCAGCCAAGAGGGTAGCACCATCAGGCGACATCGCCAAACGGTTGACATAATACCAACTGGAATTCGCGGTAGATGCCAATTGAGACCAACTGGTACCGCCATCGGTACTTTTAAAGACACCGGCACCCCGAATATTATCAACATTGAAAAAACCTTCACCCGTTCCCGCATACATCACGTTGGAATTGCTAGGATCCATCACCATTGTGGAAATGGCTAAATTAGGCATGAAATCCCATACCGGTAGCCAAGAGGCACCACCGTCGGTGGTTTCCCATATCCCGCCGGAGACACTGCCTATCCACATTTTATCTGGATTGGTAGGATGGATCACTATGGCACGAATCCGACCACCAATATTGCCCGGTCCTATCCATTCCCAACTATTGCGATCAATACCACCCGTTAGGGGCGCAAAACTGGCCATCAGATCAACATGTTTTTTGGCATTGATAAATCCATCGGCGGGAATAAAACCTTTTTCATCCTGTAGTTGCAAATTCCGAAAAGCCGCCGCCTCGCCGGGATGATCCGGCTTAGGATGGTGAGCTTTGTTGATCGCACGTTTAAGTTTGCCCTCTGAAAGCTCGCAAATTTCACTGTTGAGCATACCGCGCTGGCTATGCAATAGCTTAACCGTTTCAACTGAAATTCCCCGCAATGCCGCCACTTGAGCATCGGACATTGGAGAGGGGCACTGGATGGATATTGGCGAAATTTCGGCAGGTAGCGTTAGCGGCAAGCCGCTTGCCAGTAGTAGTATAAATAAATGACCAATCATAAATCGCCATTTTTTGACGTATAAATTCATAAAAATCTCCTGCTATTTAGGAGTCCAAGATTTATTCTTGGACTTACAAGAGTCTATTGATGTAGTATGGTAGAACGTTTTTCAACTACTTTGATAATATATATATATTAATTGCATCAGCTTATGTGGACGTGTCGTTGAGATTATGTCACGTTAAGGTTTTGATTTATCCCTGCCCTTAACTTAATGGCATTAACCTTGCATAGTCCTCAATTTATATTTATTTTTTTTTAGTTTATAACCTAGTAACTATCTTATGAGCACTAATACAAACAACACCGATGAGCCTCAAGAAATCGATCTGTCTCGTCCAGAATTATATCTCAACCGCGAATTAAGCCTACTGGCATTTCATCGTCGTGTTTTAGCGCAAGCGAAAGACGAAAACATGCCTTTGCTAGAGCGATTACGATTTTTATGTATTGCCTGCACTAACCTAGATGAATTTTTTGAAGTACGAGTGGCTGGTTTAAAACAACAAGTCGCCGCCAGTGCCGTGCAAGCTGGACCCGATAATTTGTCTCCACAAGAAGTACTTAACCGTATCAGTGTGGCTGCCCATGAATTTGTTAATAAACAATATTATTTACTCAATGAGCATATTTTCACTGCCTTAGAACAAGAAAGTATTTGCTTTCTCAAGCGCGATCAGTGGAGTAAGGCACAAAGCAAATGGGTACGAGACTATTTTGAGAATGAATTGCAGCCCATTTTAAGCCCCATCGGCTTAGATCCCGCCCATCCATTCCCACGCATTCTTAACAAAAGTTTGAATTTTATCGTTTCCCTGAAAGGGAAAGATGCCTTTGGGCGCGATAGCGGTATGGCGGTGGTACAAGCACCACGTTCCTTACCGCGACTCATCTCTTTTCCGGATGAATTGTCTGAACACTCCCACGATTTTATTTTTCTGTCTTCCATTCTCCATGCCCATGTTGAAGATTTATTTCCGGGTATGAAAGTCACTGGTTGTTATCAATTTCGACTCACCCGTAACAGCGACTTGTTTGTTGATGAAGAAGAAGTCGATGACTTGTTACGCGCCTTAGAAGGTGAATTACCGGGCCGTCGTTATGGCGATAGTGTGCGTTTGGAAGTCCCTGACAATTGCCCGGACAAAATGATTGACTTTTTATTAAAGCAGTTCAAATTGGATAAACAAGACTTATATCAAGTCAATGGACCTGTCAATCTCAATCGCTTATTACCCTTGCCCGATTTAGTCAACCGTCCCGATTTAAAATATCCTAGTTTTACCCCAGGTATGCCCAAAGGCTTAAAGCAGCGCAACTTATTTGCCACTATCCGTGAAGGCGACATATTGCTACATCATCCATTCCAATCTTTCACACCCGTGATTGATTTTGTGCGTCAAGCGGCAAATGATCCAAACGTATTAGCGATTAAACAAACCCTGTATCGCACCGGACCAGATTCAGTATTAGTTGATGCCTTGGTAGAAGGGGCACGTTCTAATAAAGAAGTCACTGTCGTGATCGAACTACGCGCCCGTTTTGATGAAGAAGCGAATATTCGTTTAGCCAACCGCTTACAAGAAGCGGGTGCCCATGTCGTTTATGGCGTGGTGGGTTATAAAACGCATGCAAAAATGATTATGGTTGTGCGCCGCGAAGGTAAAAAACTTCAGCGTTATGTACATTTAGGCACGGGTAACTATCACGACCGTACTGCGCGTGTCTATACAGATTATGGTTTATTAAGCTGCAATAAAGATATTGGTGAGGATGTGCATAAAATGTTCATGCAACTGACCAGCCTTGGGCGGGGTGCGAAATTGAAAAAAATGCTGCAATCACCGTTTAGCTTGCAGAGTGGCTTGATAGAACGTATTGAACGTGAAGCAGAAGCCGCTCGCCAAGGTAAGCCGGCACACATTATTGTTAAAATCAACGCATTAACGGAATTGAAAATGATCCATGCTTTGTACAAAGCTTCAATGGCAGGGACCAAAATTGATTTGATTATACGCGGGATATGTTGCTTAAAACCGGGCGTGCCCGGCATTTCAGAGAATATTCAGGTGCGTTCAATCGTTGGGCGTTTTTTAGAGCACACGCGGTGTTTTTACTTTTTAAATGGCGGAGAACCTGAAGTATTTTGTGCCAGTGCGGATTGGATGGGTCGCAATTTGCTGAAACGGGTAGAAGAATGTTATCCCGTTGAAAATCCAGTACTCAAAACCCGCGTGATTGAACAAGGATTGAAATTATATTTGGAGGATAACAGCCAAGCATGGGTACTCGACAGCGAAGGCAACTATACCCGCCTCAGTGGTGATACAGCGCCAATTTCTGCTCAACAAACTTTGTTGCAGCTTTTGGCAGAAGCGTAAGGAATTCAGGAGTGCAAGGCGTACCTTGCAAATAAGCGGTTAAAATTCTGGGTTGATTATTTTCTTCCACGCGCCTAAAATGATCAATGAGGAAATTGTTGATGAAAATCTATTTGATTTTTGGAAAGAATGGTTTTGAAACCCGGTAGTTATTCTTATCGCGGGTGATAAGGTGGATTTTATTTTGAAATTTGCCAATGGTGAGGAATTTAGCATAGTCGCGCCGGTACGCAAGTCTAAATAAATTTCGACGCAGAGCGTCGAGGCAGGCATTCCCACGCAGAGCGTGGGAACGAGAACAAAGGCGGAGATTATTTTGAGACACGCAGCTTTATTAGCTTTAGCAGATGGTAGTTTATTTTATGGAGAGTCAATCGGTGTTGCTGGTCAACGGGTTGGTGAGGTAGTTTTTAATACTGCCATGACTGGCTATCAGGAAATTTTGACGGATCCTTCTTATTGTCGACAAATTGTGACTTTAACTTATCCTCATATTGGTAATGTGGGGGTTAATGCTGAGGATGAGGAATCTCGGCGCGTTTTTGCGGCTGGCTTGGTTATTCGTGATTTGCCCTTGTTGGAGAGTAATTGGCGGGCTGAGGAGTCGCTTGATGCTTATTTACAGCGGCATGAAGTGGTTAGCATTGCGGGGATTGATACGCGACGTTTGACACGGATATTGCGTGAAAAGGGGGCACAAAATGCTTGCATCGTCGCGGGTGAAAATCTTGATGCAGAGGGTGCTATCCAAGCCGCTAAAGCGTTTAGTGGTTTGCAAGGTATGGATTTGGCGAAAGAGGTGACGACAGCACAGCCTTATGTGTGGAAAGAGGGTTTATCTTTTCCCAGAAAGGAGAATCGGGAGGGGCAATGGCATGTCATCGCTTACGATTTTGGTGTCAAACATAATATTTTGCGATTGTTGGTTGATCGGGGCTGTCGTGTGAGGGTGGTGCCAGCGGAAACGCCAGCGAGTGAGGTGTTTAAGCAAAATCCGCAGGGGGTTTTTTTGTCTAATGGTCCGGGTGATCCTGAGCCTTGTGATTATGCGGTTTCTGCGGTTAAGGAAATTGTTGAGGCGGAAATACCGGTCTTTGGGATTTGTTTAGGGCATCAAATATTGGGCTTAAGCAGTGGGGCGAAGACGACTAAAATGAAATTTGGTCACCACGGTGCCAATCATCCTGTTCAGGATTTAGGCTCTGGGCGTGTGATGATTACGAGTCAAAATCATGGTTTTGCGATTGATGAGGAGAGTTTACCGTCAACCTTGCAAGCGACTCATCGTTCTTTATTTGATGGCTCTTTGCAAGGCATACGGCGGACGGATAAACCAGCTTTTAGTTTTCAAGGGCATCCTGAGGCGAGCCCAGGACCACATGATGTTGCGCCTTTATTTGATCAGTTTGTTGGTTTAATGAATTCTGTGTCGTAGATTTTACGAGACAAATTCGACGCGGAGCGTCGAGGCAGGCATGATCTCCGCTTCGCTCCGTTACTTCGTTTCCCATGCAGAGCGTGGGAACGAGAACAAACCTAAATAGAACTGGGTTTTATCCTTTCTTAAATGCAATCTGTGTCGTTATTTTTTTGTTTTAATCCTGTAAATTCTTAAATCCTGATTCAGACAAAAATTATTTTCATATTAACTTTTTCAGTTGATAGGAACTATGGAACAATTACTCAATATTCACATAGAAAAATTACCTGAAGGTGTCTTTTTAGCCACTTCAGATGATATACAAGGTTTAGTCGCACAAGGGCGCACACTGGCAGAAACCTTGGAAATTGCGCGTGATGTGGCTAGAAAATTAATTGAAGCGCGTACAGAAAGGGAAAATATCCCCTCATTGAAACAAGTACCTAATGTCTTTGATTATCCATTAGTTGTGGGGTACTGAGCGAAATGCCACTTTGGAAAGATGGTAAAATTATTTACATTGATTCAAAAACAATCCATAGGATTTAACCAGATTGTTATAGTTTTCTTGTCTGAATCAGGATTTGCAGGATTGTAGGATTTTCAGGATAAAAACCAAGAACTACACGGATTGCTTTTAAGAATGGATAAGGCAAAATTTAAATAGAACTGTTTTTTTTATCCTTTCTTAACTGCAATCTGTGTCGTTGTAAACGATGATGCCAAAACACCATTTGTCTATGTAGGAGTACATTATTATGTTGCCTTTGGTTTTAAAACATTTGACTCGCAATGATTTACCAGCAAAATGGGCAAAGCAGTTGCCAACTGGGCAGGTTTTTTCGGTGGTAATTGTGACAGAAAAATTGGTGCCTAAGCAATCAAATATAGAACAAACTAAGAAAAGTCATACTCCTTTGTTTGGTATTTGGCGTGATTATGAAGCTACTCAAGATGTGGAAGATTATATACGTCATTTAAGGAGAAGTCGCTTTGAAAATTGTTGATACTGATGTGATTATTTGGTATATGCGTGGCAATGATAAAGCTGCTGTTATTTTAGAAAATCTGACTAACATTATGCTTTCTGCCGTTACTTATATGGAATTGGTTCAGGGAATGCGGAACAAAGCTGAATTGTCAAGTTTAGAAACGACATTAAGCACTTGGAATGCTACAACTATTCCAATCAATGAAGATATTTCTAACCAAGCACTGATGTTGGTAAAACAATATTTTCATAGCCATTCTGTTAGTCTTGCGGATGCGTTGATTGCGGCAACGGCTTTGCAATATCAATTACCACTCCTGACAGCTAATGATAAACATTACAAAATGATTGCCGATTTAAATTTAGAGATATTTAGACCCTAACTTTCTATGTTGTTTTTCTTGCGAGAACCGTTTCGCACTGATGCACGTATTAATGGTAGGTTTGGCGCAATACCTTTTATTAGCAACATAAAAGAATTAGGATGGGAGACATAAAGAGTGCCAAGAGAAACGCCAATAAACCATTATCGTAGAACTTCTGATTTTTAATGTATTTTGGAGTCCAAAGCTTTAGCTTTGGAACTTTTTGGACTCCAAAACGCTAAAGGAAAGAGAACATCTTATGAATTTAGACGCAAAAATCCCAAATGGTCCTTTAAGTGAAAAATGGACCAAGCATCAATTCGATTTAAAACTCATTAATCCTGCTAATAAAAGAAAATATGACATCATCGTTGTTGGTACAGGGCTGGCAGGCGCTTCCGCAGCGGCGACTTTGGCAGAATTGGGTTATAACATCAAAGCCTTTTGTTTTCAGGATAGTGCCAGACGGGCGCACAGTGTCGCTGCTCAAGGGGGCATTAATGCTGCTAAAAATTACCAAAACGATGGTGATAGCGTTTACCGATTATTTTATGACACGCTCAAAGGGGGCGATTTCCGCGCTAGAGAAGCTAATGTCTATCGGCTCGCTGAGCTGAGTAATAATATTATTGATCAATGTGTCGCCCAAGGTGTCCCTTTTGCCCGTGAATATGGTGGTTTGTTAGATAATCATTCTTTTGGAGGGGCGCAAGTTTCACGCACTTTTTATGCCAGAGGACAAACAGGACAACAGTTGTTGATTGGCGCGTATGGTGCCCTCAGCCGTCAAGTCGCCAATGGCAATGTGAAAATGTATCCACGCACCGAAATGCTGGATTTAGTCACGATTGATGGTAAAGCGCGTGGTATTGTTGTTCGCAATTTGGTCACGGGCAAAATTGAGTCGCACAGTGCTCATGCTGTTTTATTATGCACGGGCGGATATGGTAATATTTATTTTCTCTCAACGAATTGTATGGGGGCTAATGTCAGTGCCACTTGGCAAGCGTATAAAAAAGGGGCTTTTTTTGCCAACCCGTCTTTTGTCCAAATTCATCCGACTTGTCTCCCCCTTCACGAAAGGCATCAATCTAAACTCACTTTAATGTCTGAATCTTTGCGAAATGATGGTCGCGTTTGGGTGCCGATAAAAAGGGGTGATAAACGCGCTCCCCATGAAATACCTGAAGATGAAAGGGATTACTTTTTAGAAAGAAAGTATCCCGCTTTTGGTAATTTGGTGCCTAGAGATGTCGCTTCACGGAACGCTAAACAAGTTTGTGATGAAGGGCGTGGTGTTGGGGTGACGGGTTTGGCGGTTTATCTGGATTTTAAAGAGGCTATCGAAAGACGGGGAGAAGAGGCGATCAGAACAAAATATGGTAATTTGTTCCAAATCTACGAGAAAATCACTGATGAAAATGCTTATCTTGAGCCGATGAAAATCTATCCGGCGGTGCATTACACCATGGGCGGGCTTTGGGTGGATTATAATTTAATGACAACGATTCAGGGTTTATATAGTTTGGGTGAAGCTAATTTTTCTGAGCATGGGGCAAACCGTTTAGGTGCCAGTGCATTGATGCAAACCCTTGCTGATGGTTATTTTGTCGTGCCGCGCACGATTGCCGCTTATTTGGCAAGCTTGCCTTATGATAAGGTGCCAACCGATCATGCCGCTTTTAAAGAGGCCGAACAAGATGTCAAAAAACGGATTAATCGAATACTTGCCCTCAAGGGTGATAAAACGGTGGATGAGTACCATAAAGAATTAGGGCTCATTTTGTGGAATCATTGTGGTATGTCACGCAATGCGGCTGGTTTAAAACAGGCGAAAGAGGAAATCAAAAAGTTGCAAGGGGCTTTTTGGGAAAATCTGAAGATGGTTGGGATAAATGAGGAACTTAATCAAACTTTAGAGAAGGCGATGCGTGTGGCTGATTTTCTTGATATGAGCCAGTTAATGGTAGAAGATGCTTTACACCGCAATGAATCTTGTGGTTGCCATTTTCGAGAGGAATATCAAACCGATGAGGGCGAAGCTCAACGCGATGATGAAAATTTTGCTTATGTCGCGGCGTGGGAATACAAGGAGAATGGGGCTGTTCTTCATAAAGAAAATTTGGTGTTTGATGAGCTGAAGCCTAGTCAACGGAGCTATAAATAAAATTTCCACGCGACGTAGAGCGTCGCCAGATTCTTATACACGGTTTAATTTCAATTGTTTAAAATAATCTCTCAATTTGACTTTTAGGATAATTTCATGAAACAAGTTGCCCCATTACGTTATGATGTCATTTTCAAAAAGGCATTTGGTCAACCGGAGATGTTCACCGCCTTAGTCAGCGATCTTCTTGATATTCAGCTTGAAATTGATGAGGTGAAAAATGACAAGGTTTTTAGTCCCTCGGTGGGCAAGGGGGCTACCCGATTTGATTTATTCGCTGAAGATAAAAAGAATCGGGTCATTATCGAAGTGCAACATGCTCATTATTCCGACACTTTTGAACGTTTTGTCTATTATCAATGTAGTGCGATGGTAGAAACGATTGCGAGTTCAAATAATTATAGTTTTCCCTTCACTGTCATCACTTTAGTTTTTTTGACGGGCAAGAAAACGCCGAGCCCCGATAGCGGTATTTTGGTTCATGATTTTGAACCGAGAGATTTTGTGACTGGCAAGGTGATTGATGGGGTTTATAAACGTAAACATCGACTCATTTTTGTCTTTACTAATTCGATTAAAAAAAACACGCCGGAAAATTACCTGGAATGGATGCAAGCGATTAACGATAGTTTGGATGAAGTGGTTAATGAAGAGGATTATACTAATCCTCATATTCTCAGTTTGTTTGAACGGATTGAGAAAGACCAGATCAGTCCCGAAGAATATGCCCGTATGAAGGATGAGTACAATAAGGATGAGTCTGAGAAACAGGCGGAGGAAAAGGGTCGAATAGAAATCGCTCTAAATTTAAAAGCCCTTGGCATTTTGACGGAGGAACAAATGGTCAGTGCGACTGGATTGAGTTTGGAACTGCTGAGGGGATTGTAAGCCAAAAGCTTTTAACTGTCCGTCAGTCAAAACCAGACCTGCCATATCTGGTTTTGATGATTTTATTTTTTATTGTTCTTGAAAATCACGAGACAATCGCCTCAGCATGGCTTTTGATAATTGTTCCAGATGTTGGGCAAATATAATACTTTTTTCTTCTAATGGATCGGGTTGTGCCAGTTTCTGTATATATTGTTCGCTTGCTGTGAGGCATTGAGCCAGTTCGGCAAAAGCGGTTTCTTTGGCAACCCTCACCTTATTTTGGTCTTCTAAGTCGAAAATACTGGCAAAACGCGCCGATAGATTTTGACAGCCTTTGATTTTAGCCTCTTCATAATTTTTTTCAAGCGTTGTCATCAATGCTAAAATTTTCTCTTGTAAAAGACGATTCGCTTCATTAACACGACGTACCGGGGCGGGGACAAAATGCTCATCTATCTGTGTGATGCTGAAATCAATCTGAGCGATTTTTTCAATGATCTTTTTTAGCTTAATCGCGTCTTGATGCACAAATTCTAAATTGGCTCTGGCATTCGCCATTTCCATTTCTAGTTTTAAAAGTTCGCCGGTTTTGGTGGGGATATTTGCTTCATCTTGCATTTTTTTTAAGGGGGCTTGCGCGGCTGCTATCGCTTCTATGACTGTCTTTTGTTGGGTTTCCAATGTTTGGATAATTTTTGTATTAGCCTTTTTTTCAATCGTTGATGAAATATCTCGTTCATTGTTGTCGTGTTTGATTTGGCAAGCTGAGCGTTTTTTTAAAACGGCTTGGTATTTTAGCCTCGCTTGCTGAGCAATCTTTGCTAAACGGGACCGGTAAAATCCCTCTCCTTGATGCAAAACCTTTAAAGATGTTGTCGCGTTTGTCAGGTATTTGCATTTTGCGGATGTTGTTGAGGCTTCATGGTATCGAATCAGGTTGATCAGGAATAATTCTAAGTGCGCTTTAATCCGCAGCAGGTTTAGGGTGTTTTGACGTTGTGTGTTTTTTTGTTGATGTTGCAAGATTTTTTCTTGCCATTGGGTTTCTTTTTCTCCGATCTTGGGCTCAGGGGCGGCTTCATAGTAGGCGGCGCGGTTAAGATACATGTTCAGTGCGATTTCATGGCGAATCATTATTGCTGCCCGCTGTTGTGAGTCGCTCTTTGCGATTTGACCCAATAGGGCTTGTTTATACCAGGCGGCTTTAGGCGATTTTTTGGGTTTGTTTAGGTTTTTCCATAGTTGAACCAGGGTGTTAAATGAGTATTTCCTAATGGGCTCATCCGCTTGTGCGTATCCTATGCTTGTTGTGAGCAATAATACGATTAGCAGTGTGATTGCGTTTTTTTGTTTCATTTGTTGAGTTCCTTATATGTTTATTCAGAACAAAACCACGCTTTAGAGGTTTCAGGCGTGGTGCAATAATGGCGTTGTTTGCCATATTCTCGCCAGCTTTGGCGAATCCTTTGGTATATCTTTTTAGTCTCTGAAGTCTTTTCTTCAGTCGTCTTTGAGATTTCTTTAAGTTCAGATGAGTTAATGCTTTGACTCACTTTGCTTAATTGTACCGCTTTTGTGATAGTCGCTTTCGCTTTTTTGACGATTTCGCTCCTAGCTTTTTCATATTCTTCAATACTTTGACCACGCAGCGCCTCATCCAGTGCTTTTTTCTTGTCAGCCACTGCCCTCTTTTGCTCTTCAACCCAAATTCTTGTGCCCGATTTTTGAGTGATTTTAGGCGCAATTTGTGTCATTTTACCATTAGCCGTTAGGGCATTCGCTTGACCAAATCCTGCTCCGTCTTCATAGAGTTTTATGATGCTTTTAATGCGTCGTTGGCTGGCTTTTAGTTCAATTTTTCGCAAAGCCAGTTGTGTTTCTATAGCGGCTGCTTTGGAGATGAATCCATTGAGGGCGGTATAAATCGCTTCTTTCATATCCTTTAACTTATCCGCTAGTGCGCCGACTTCAGTCGTTTGAAAAAACAGGCTCTCTAGTGCCTGAATAATATAGGTACGGGTGCGATAACGAATTTCATTTTCTGATAAGCTAGAATTTAAGCAGCCCGTTATTTGTTTGAGTCTGTGGTAAAGTTTGGTGGCATGATAAATCTGATCTGGCGATTCTGTACCGAAATTGCCTTGTTTGTTAAAGCGTTTTTCCATTTTTCCCAAGTATCCACGTAGATTGGCTCGGGCTTTGGTGAGATATTCACATTTCATACTCTGCGCTCGATGGCGCAAAAATAGTCCGTAGTAGGCAACGCCTTGATAGTAGTAGGCTGTGAGGGGGTTCACCATTTGTTCGCTGGCAAAGTGGTTGATAATGGCTTCATATTGTCCACAGGCATGATATTTTTGCAGACAGTCAGTGCTATTGAGTTCAATGCAGGTATTTAGGTAATCGGCATCGCATAGAGAAAGCGCGTTTGAAGGTAGGCTTGTCGCTAGTAAAAATAGGGCGGCGATCATTTTTGTTGTTGTTGGCATGGTTATTACCTGTAAGTGGATAAGTCAAAATAAACTACAATCTGATGTTACGCACTGAAATTCCAAGTCAAAACCAGACATGGCAGGTCTGGTTTTGATTTAGGCGAGTCCATCCAAGATAAATCTTGGACTCCTAGATATATATTCGTTTCTCGTTCCCACGCTCTGCGTGGGAATGCCTGCCTCGACGCTCCGCGTCGAGCAACACTTTCACCAAACACGACACACTGACCCCTCTTTCCTCGTTCCCACGCTCTGCGTGGGAATGCCTGCCTGGACGCTCCGCGTCCTGCAAATAAATTGATTGCCGCACGCTCCCTCCGCATCGGGCGAATTGCCGGACGCGGGAGCGTCCAGGCATGCATTCCCACGCGGAGCATGGGAACGAGAAAAACCCCCCAAAAAAAAAATCGATCTGGGGGGCTGCCGCCCCCCATAC
>JALXAQ010000175.1 GCA_026991885.1 Thiotrichaceae bacterium | reverse complement strand
TTTAAAACGTGCCGCGTGCGAAAGCGAATAACTTTGAAGAGCCCGATGCGGTAGTCCCGCACGTCGGGATTCTGTGAGGGGGCGGTTCGGGTAACTGGCCGTTCTACCTTAATGTCCCACGCACCGTCTTGATGTCGCTGTAGATTAATTTCGTTACGAAATGGTGCGTAGGACGCACGCTCGCTAAAAATAAAACGGCAAATTTGCCGTTTATCAATTACCCTCCCCTTTTCTATATAATGTCTCCCCACCTTGCTACAAAGGATATCTAACGATGTTCCAAAGATTATATGATTTAAGTCGCTCTCTATCCGTCTCGGAAAAAGCTCCTTGGCAGCGCATTAATGAAGGTATGCCACCTGAATATAATCGGGGGTTTGCCTTATGTTTTTCTACAAAGGGTGAATGGTTGGGCGTGAAAACAACTTATAATAGTGAGGGAATTATCTATCGATCCGGTCCCTCTAATGGTACTGATTGCACGCCTTGTTGCAAACTGGCAAGTAATACTGCTAACCGATTACTTAAAGCCGTTAAAGCTTTGGCGAGCTACGATGGATTGGCTCTTGATAAAAAGCAATGGCTACAAGCCAGTATCCAATGTTTTGAAAATCGCAAAGAGGAGATTTGGCAATCTGTAGAAACTAAAATTAAATCTGAGGCGCTTGATAAGGATAAACGTGGCTTTGTGTATTGGGTTATTGATTCAGTCCCTGTCTATGAGTGGGCTAAAGCCTTTTTGGAACAACAGTTTTTGGCCGCTTTTGCTAAAGGGGGCACGCGAATTGGGACATGTTCTGTGTGTGGACAGCAAGGCTTAGAAGTTTATGGCAATGTCTCTATTGTGGCTTGTTATAACCTTGATAAGCGTGGCAGTATTGCCGGCGGGTTTATGGAAAAACAGGCGCATCGCAATTTTCCTGTCTGTCAACATTGCGCTTTTTCAGTGGCTGAGGCTTTTAGTTTTGCGGAAAATCATTTGACGAGTAAGATGGCTGGACAGGATTATATCGTTTTGCCTTATACATCTACACCCAAGGTTCAAAATAAATTACGACAAATCTTGAGTAAAAATCCGCAACGCTATAGTTTAGGGAAGTGTAAAGATTTAGTCGCTCAAGAAACGAGATTGGTGCGTCAGTTTAAAGAACTGGCTTTTGCGCTCATTTTTTTTAAAGCTAAAAATAATGAGTGGCGTCTCCAAGCTGAAGTGCAACAACTTTTACCCAGTCGAATGCGTGAGTTACATGAGGCTGGGCAAGAAATTTTTAAGGCTGACGATTTGGCGACGGAATCGAAAGGTGAGGAAAAACCTTTGCAAATTACAGCCAACACTTTCAAAATTTTTTCTAGCTGCTCAAAAAAAGAGAGTGGGGATACATTACGCGCATGGTTAATCGCTCTATTTGAAGGCCATTTTATTGATTATAATCATTTTATTCGTCATTTGGTCAACAAGATTGTTAGCACCGGTAAAGACAACCCGAATAAATTGAACTGGGTAACACGTCAAGCTTGGGGATTATATCGTTATGCCATAAAAACGCAATTATTGGAGCAAACTAAAGGAGAAGAAAATATGCCAAAGGCGGAGATAGATAGTCCTTATGCTGAATATATTAAAGCACATTCAGATTTTTTTAGTCGTCAGGAGATCGTTACGGCTTTTTTGACGGGGTGTTATGCCTCAACAGTCGCTTCAGTCCAATATAAGGAACGCAATGCGACGCCTTTTACTAAGAAATTTATTGGTCGTCTGCTGTCAAGAGAACAATTGCAAAATATTTACCGTGAAGGACATGCTAAATTGACTCAATATCGCAAATTAGCTTATGTCATTCAAAAAGACGGTAAAGGACTTGATCCAGATTTAGCTTCAGCATGGGTGGCGTGCGGTGAACAGTGGAATATCAGTGATGAAGAGGCCACTTTTGCGTTTACAATCGGATACAGTTTGGCATACCGTATCTATAAACTATCTAATCTGGATTTACCATTGGAGGATGAACAATAATGAGCGGCTTAACTAAGCGTTATGAAATTCTGTTTTTGTACGAGTGCAAGGATTGCAATCCTAACGGCGATCCTTTAGATGAAAACCGTCCTCGCACTGATCCTGAAACTGGCGAGGCTACGGTGACGGATGTCCGCATCAAACGTACAGTGCGCGATTATTTTCTCGCTCAAGAACCGGATGTGGACAAGCGTTTGGCAAATGGTATGGAAGTGCTTATTCGAGACACTGAGAAATCAGATGGTTATCTTTCTGAAGGTAAAGATCGCGCCAAACAATTTGAACAATTGCTAAAATCTGCTAAGGGCAAGAAAAAAGGCGAAAAACGCGAAGCATTACAGGAGGTTATTTTATCTCATTGTATAGACGCGCGTTTGTTTGGGACGGCACTGCCATTGGGAAAAGATGAAGCCTCTATACAATTAACGGGTCCCGTACAATTTTCGGCCTTTAATCGTTCACTTCATCAAGTGGCGCCCGTCATGGTGCAACAAACTGCCGCTTTTGCGGGTAACAAAACCGCTAATCAAAAGTCTTTTGCTGAACGCTGGTTACTCCCTTATGCTCTGATTGCCAGCTATGGTGTTGTCAACGAAGTCGCCGCCCAAACGACAAAAATGACTGAGGCGGATTTACAACATTTGCTCCAAGGGCTCTGGTGGGGAACTGCGGCTTTGAATACCCATTCCAAAATGGGACATGATCCTTTATTGCTTGTATTAGCTGAATATGCTCCCGGACAACGTGCTGGTAAATTGCCAAGGCGCGTCAAAATGGTAGAAAAAAAAGTGGCTGATACGGCTTTGCGTTCTACCGATGATTATCTTTTGGATGTTTCACAATTACTGGAGGCTTTTAAGGATTGTGAGGCTCATCTCTCTATTAAACAAGATAAGCTATTGCAATGTCAGTCTGGAGAGCTTAAAGCCGATTTTATCAGTTTGGCAGAACAATCCGGTTTATCCGTGAATAAATTGTAATTATGCACTGTATTGTCTTTGATATTTGGGGCGAATATGCCCATTTTAAAAAGCCTTATTCTTCTATGAGTCCAGTTAGCTATCCTTTTCCCCCACCGACTGCGGTGTTGGGGATATTGGGCGCGATTGTCGGTTATGCGAAAGCAGAATACCATGAACGCTTAGCTTGGCAATCAGTACGCATAGGTATCCGTTTGCTTGAACCTATTCGGGTATTTCGGACTGCCATTAATTTACTTAACACTAAGGATGGTACGGACGCATTTTTCCGTCCAAAAGCGGATAAAAATTCACATATACAATTGCCTTATGAATTTATTAAGTCGCCAGCTTATCGCATTTATGTGGCAAATTTGCCTGATGATGCCCATGCCAGTTTGGTGGAAAATTTAAGGAGGGGACAAACTGTTTATACGCCTGTTTTGGGGCTGGCTTCCTGTCTTGCTGATCTGGAATGGGTCGGTGAGTGGCAAGCGCAACCGCTAGAGGTTCAAGAAGAATGGGAGACGGCTACCGTTGTTCCCCAGTCTGAAAATCTTAAAATCCATTATGATGATAATCGTCGTTATCACCGGCTCCGTGTGCCCGCTGTGATGGATAGTCAACGATTCGTCCATCGTTATCAAGAAGTCGTTGTCGCTGAAAATGCTCAGAAAATACGGGGACAGGGTGGTGACGATAAGGTATTTTTTCGAGTAAATGATGAAACCATTGCCTTTTTCCCAAACCTTGGCGCATCCTAATGATCCTTTATCTAAGCATTTGCTGCGTGTGGCAGAAAGGGCTTTAGATTCGATTGCCCCCACCGCTAATCCTGATGTGCGTTTAATCGCCTTTCTTGCCGGACTGTTTCATGATATGGGTAAAGCAAGCTATTATTTTCAAATTCAAAGGTTGCAAAAGAATAAGAAAAATAAGTTGACTCCCCATGCCAAAAGCGGCGCAGTCTTATCTTGGTGGTACTCCACACAAATGGATTTGCCTTTATGGATGAGATTATCTATTTTTCTCGCCGTGTTACGCCATCATGGTGCCTTGAGTTTTGATAGTTGGATACGCGCATTAGAACATGTCCAATATGATATTGAATTTGATGATAATTTAGTCAAGCAATTGAATTCAATGGATTTAGCCGGTATTCGGCTGTATTTGATTCGGGAAATCCGCTCCGCTCCATTCCCGAAACAACTGAATACTTTACCTCCGCTGACTTTTGAACAGTTGCAAATTTGTCTTTTGGATGTACCCTTTGAGATTGATGAGGCTTTCACGGCACTTGATCAGGCGGTTATGTTTTTGGCTGGATTTGGCAGCTTGTTGGCGGTGGATAAAATTGATGCGGCTATGCAAGGTGGACATATCAAGCGGCAAAGTTTGCCATCTCAAGCTGTCGAGATATTTAAGCAAAGACAACCAAAATTTGCGATTGATACGCTGTTAAATAAATATCGAGAAAAGATAGCGGTTGAAATCGTGCAAACTTGGCAAGCCAATTTAGATAAGGCTTTGTTTTCTTTGACGGCGCCGACGGGCTCAGGTAAAACGCTGGCTATCCTGAATGCGGCTTTGTTAATACGCGCTGAAATCGAAAAAAATCAAGGCTATAGTCCACGCATTATTTATTGTTTACCATTGACTTCTGTGATTGATCAAAATCATGCCGTATTTCGTGCCGTTCTCAAAGCGAATGGTTTTTTAAGCCAAAGAGAACGCGAAGACGATTTGTTGCTAAAACATCATCATCTTGTCGATGGACTGTATAAAACGGATAATGCCGAGTATGATGTGGATGGCGCGGGGCAATTGTTGACGGAAACGTGGCAAAGTGAATTGGTTGTGACAACGTTTTATCAGTTATTACATTCTCTACTCTCTAAAGAAAACGCTAATTTAAAACGGGCGGGGCAATTGAGCGGGAGTATCGTTTTGATGGATGAAGTGCAAGCGATTCCCTTAAAATATTGGGCGGCATTGCGTCATCTCTTTCAAGCCGTTGCCCAATCACTAGGTACTCGTTTTGTCTTGTTGACAGCTACCCGCCCTTTGATTTTTCGCCCAGATAAAGAGGCGACGGAATTATTGCCGAGTCATCCGCATTATTTTCGTGCCTTGTCGCGGGTTCAACTCCATTATGAAGATTCTTTGACTTTGGATGAGTTTGCTCAGCATTTTATTGATAAATATCAATCTGATTTACGTTCTATCTTAATTATAGTCAATCAGAAAAAAGCGGTTAAGTTTTTGTTTGATAAATTTAAGGCGGCGTTTCCAGACAGAGCCGTCATGGCTTTATCAACGCTACTCACGCCGCGAGAACGACGGGTGCGTATTTATTTAATTCAGCGGCTACTCAGACAAAATAAGCCTTGCCTTGTCATTTCAACCCAATTAGTTGAGGCAGGCGTTGATCTCAGTTTTCCAGTGGTGCATCGAGATTTTGCGCCGCTGGATTCAGTCATTCAATCAGCCGGGCGCTGTAATCGCCATAATGATTTAGATGCCGTTGGTGAAGTGCATTTATGGGAATTACATGATAGTCAGGGTAGTCCATTATGGCAACGAGTTTATGATACGCCACTGATTGAGGCGACTCAAGAAATATTAGCTCAACAATCTCTTTGGAATGAATGCGATTTTTTGCAACTCAGTGAACGCTATTTCAAAGCTTGTTGGGATCCGTCTTGGAATCGTATTGAGCAAGCACCGGTTGACGAATGGCTCAAAGAGGGTGATTTTGAAACCATTCAAAGTCGTTTTAAGCTCATTCTTGATAATTATCGCAAACAATCTCTATTTATTGTTGGTGTCGATGTTCAAGGAGAATTACGCCAATCGGATGATAAGTTATGGAACGAATATCGTGAATTATATGATAGTGATGATTTGTCACATTGGGAAAAAGAAAGAGCCTTTGCAAGCATACGCAAAGCGTTTTATGAACGAGTGATTCAGGTAGCGATTGATATTGATAATCCACCCGATGATCCTATTACCAGAGTAGAGGCTGGTGAAGACACTTATAGCCCTGAAACTGGTTTTATTACACTATCCAAGGAGTCATCAATATGCCTCTTTTAGCTCGAATCCCTTACGCGAGCGTCGAATTACGCTGGTATTCGCCCCTGAGTGGGGCTGCGTCTAGTAGGGCACGTCAACTTCGCGGCGCGATTGCCCACGCTTTTCCTGATGATGACCGTTTTCATCAACATGATAGCGAGGGCAAACCACTTTATCGCTATCCCCACATTCAATATCGTTGGAAAGGGGGATATGGTGTTGTTGCTGGGTGGTTTACCGGGGCGGATACATTGCTTAATATGCCTTGGTTAGATTTGCCACTGACAATCGGTAGAGAACAGGTGATTGTTTCGGATGCCATGATATCAACACAATATGCCCAATTTGGCATCCATGATTATTTGCTACATTATCGTCTGGCGAGTCCACTATTATTGTTTAATCAAGAAAATTATAATAAATACAAAAAAATTTCTTCTGAAATCACACAACAGTATGAGCGAGATCGTTTGCTGGTAGCACAGTTGCTCAGTGCGATGCGGGGGTTGAGAGTGAATTTTGATGTACAATTGTATGCGTCGTTTAGTCAGATTGAAATTTCTCCCTGTCGCTATAAAAATCAAACGATGCTTGGTATCAAAGGTGATTTTGCTTGTAATGCGCTATTACCTTCAGGTTTGGGCATTGGACAAGCAGTGAGTCATGGGTATGGATGGATTGAGCCTATTCTTCATTAACTTTAGGAGTCCAAGATTTATTTTGGACATTTTGGACTCTTTAGGAAAAAATCAATAATGAACCTCGTTCTCACAACTTTTGGCTCTTATCTTCATCGTAATGGTGAATTATTTGTCATTAAAGTCAAAGAAGAAAAAAACGAAATTTCGGCCAGAAAAGTCCGATCTATTCTCATTACGACAGGGGCAACACTTTCTACGGATGCCATTCAATTGGCTATCGAAAAAAATATCGACATCGTTTTTATGGACAAATTTGGTGGTCCTTACGGGCGGGTTTGGCATGGCAAACCGGGTTCCACCACGGCTATTCGTCGCCAACAACTACGCATTGCGGATACGGAAGACGGTTTTAAATTGGCTTTGTCTTGGATGCTGCGTAAAATTGATAATCAAATTGATTATCTGATTTCAGCACGACAAAAACGTCCACGCGCCTCTGTGGCACTGACTGAAAAAATTGATAAATTACGTGCTGGACGAGACAAAGTAGCTGCACTTGTCGGCACTTTAGACGAAATGCGCGAACAACTTTTCATTTTGGAGGCGCATGCAGGGCAAAGATATTGGGAGGCTATCAATTTATTGTTGTCAGAACAGTATCGTTTTAAGGAACGCTCAAGACGACCAGCCAAAGATGAATTCAATTGTTTGTTGAATTATGCCTATGGTGTTTTATATAGTACGGTAGAACGGGCTGGTATTTTGGCAGGCTTAGATCCTTATGTGGGATTTATACACACTGATAACTATAATAAAAAATCATTAGTATTTGATTTAATTGAATGTTATCGCATTTGGGCTGATGAAACGGTTGTCAGTTTATTTGCCACACGTCAAGTCAAACGGGATATGTTCGATAAATTGCATAATGGGCTAACGCTCAATAAAGAAGGTAAAGCAGTCTTGATGACTCGTTTTGATAATTTTCTTGATGAAAAACTCCGCTATCGTAATCGTAATGTCAAACGCCGTGAAACGGTGCAATTGGATTGCCATGAAATCGCCAATCAAATTGGAGAATTGAAATGAAACCCAATGAAACTTTAGTTTGGCTCATCTATGACATTACAATTAATAAGTCACGTACCAAAGTGGCGAAACGGTGTAAAGAAGCCGGGCTATATCACGTACAAAAATCAGTGTTTTTGGGTAGTATCGCCCGCAATCGACTAGATGAGTTAACTATGCAAATTGAGGACTTCATTGACGAACAGACTGATTCTGTTTATGTTTTTCCACTCTGCCAGCCTGATTTTCAAAAAGTGCAAACGATGGGTCAGGCGTTTGACAAAAAATTGGTAACGGACGAAGTTAAGGCATTGTTTTTATGAGTAATACCATGAACAGTCAAATTGAGTCTATGCTAACACCCACTGAGGTGTTAGAACATTTGTGGTGTCCACGTTTTACATGGTTTATGAATGTCCAAAATATTCCTCAGCACGAGGAGAGGCGTTATAAAGTATTAAAAGGTAAAGAAATACATCACAGGCGAGAAATCGAAAATAAATTTTATTTTCGTCGCAAAATTGGGGTAGTGAACAAACAAAATAACGTTTATTTGGGTTCGCCAAAATTGCGTTTACGGGGTATTGTGGACGAAGTCCTTTGGTTAAAGGACGGTACAATGGCACCACTGGATTATAAGTACACTTTAGCGAGTGAACATGATGTGGTATTTAAGACCCATCAAATACAAATACGGATTTACGCTTTGCTCATACGAGAAATCTATAACCGTGAAGTTAATAAGGGTTTTGTCGCGTATATTCGTGGTCATCAAAAATTATATGAGGTGCCAGTATTAGCAGAAGATTTCAAAGAAATTGAAAAGATACTAGATGAAATTTTCATGATTGTTAAATCGGGGCAAATACCCAGACGCGCCCCTAATCGAAATCATTGTATTGATTGTTGTTATCGAAATATTTGCGTTTAGGGGTTGCTATATTTAATGAGTTGTGATAAGTTACTATCCGTCATGAGCAGCCCAATAATGATCTGATAACCCATAATAATTATGTTGTTATTAACCTAAATTTATTTGAGTCAAGGGTAGATTAATTTGTAATTTATTGATAATTTTATATAAAATTAGCAACCTTTCGATGAAAAATTGGTCAAAAAACTGGAATTCTCAAGGAGATTTTGGTAAATTTTGGGTCATTTTGGGCGGGTCTAAACATTAGACAAATTATTGATTTTTATGTTTTTTTTTAGATTACGATGCTTTTAAGCTATATCCAGTACAACAAGGATTGAAACATGTCATATCAGCATAAAAACCATTTTCCTGATGGCTGCTTTTAAGCTATATCCAGTACAACAAGGATTGAAACCCCATAAATTTCTCAGAGTTGCTTGTTGGGGGTGGGGCTTTTAAGCTATATCCAGTACAACAAGGATTGAAACTCAGAGAATTTTCTTTGGTCAACTTGGTATGTTCCAGCTTTTAAGCTATATCCAGTACAACAAGGATTGAAACTTATCAGGTTTGAGTGGGCTTGGTAAAACATGGGGCTTTTAAGCTATATCCAGTACAACAAGGATTGAAACATTTTTAAGACGGATTATATATTGAAGAAATTGGTGCTTTTAAGCTATATCCAGTACAACAAGGATTGAAACTTTACGGTCATTTTCAAGGACGGCATATCATTACTTGCTTTTAAGCTATATCCAGTACAACAAGGATTGAAACAACAAGACGCGGCGGCGGTTCTAAAGCAATTCGAGGAGCTTTTAAGCTATATCCAGTACAACAAGGATTGAAACCAAGGATAATAAGTAGATGAAAAAAGTAAAAAAGAAGGCTTTTAAGCTATATCCAGTACAACAAGGATTGAAACTTTCGCCCCAGAAATTTTTCGGGTATCGCATCATGTGCTTTTAAGCTATATCCAGTACAACAAGGATTGAAACAAGGATTAAAAATTTCCATATTTGACGCAGCTAAACGCTTTTAAGCTATATCCAGTACAACAAGGATTGAAACTATAATATTGGCGAAAGTTTGATGAAATCGCTCGGTGCTTTTAAGCTATATCCAGTACAACAAGGATTGAAACATAATAACGGAGTGTCCGAATCTCTATCTTATCTTTTGCTTTTAAGCTATATCCAGTACAACAAGGATTGAAACTTTTTCTCTTCCGCCCCCGTCCACCAACAACCCTTGCTTTTAAGCTATATCCAGTACAACAAGGATTGAAACAAAAAAATTAGTGCCAAAATTAGTGCCGCTGCAACGCTGCTTTTAAGCTATATCCAGTACAACAAGGATTGAAACAATACATTATTGTCGCTAGCCACGACAGGCCCTCGCGCTTTTAAGCTATATCCAGTACAACAAGGATTGAAACACTGATCGCTTCCAAGGTTCCGTCCAAATGGTTCCAGGCTTTTAAGCTATATCCAGTACAACAAGGATTGAAACCCCTCATAACCCCCCCCCGTACTCATCAATTTGAACAGCTTTTAAGCTATATCCAGTACAACAAGGATTGAAACTAGTCCCGCACAACAAAAATATTTTTCCATTCTGCGCTTTTAAGCTATATCCAGTACAACAAGGATTGAAACATCGCGAGAAAAGCGCGATCCTGAATCTCTTTTTGGGCTTTTAAGCTATATCCAGTACAACAAGGATTGAAACATTCAAGTCGAAGAAGAACCCGCCGAGCGAATTTTTGCTTTTAAGCTATATCCAGTACAACAAGGATTGAAACCATACAAAGGAGCGCAAATTATGACAACTGCACAGGGCTTTTAAGCTATATCCAGTACAACAAGGATTGAAACTAGGCACTATGCTAGCTAAACTAAACTAGGAGTTTATGCTTTTAAGCTATATCCAGTACAACAAGGATTGAAACATCCTGAAATCAGGGAATTGTGCAATACTCACATCCGAGCTTTTAAGCTATATCCAGTACAACAAGGATTGAAACTACTTTTTATACTATCCGTACTGTCTGGCGTTGCCGCGCTTTTAAGCTATATCCAGTACAACAAGGATTGAAACGTGAAAGAAGGTTTTCCACCGATACCCACCCACCCCGCTTTTAAGCTATATCCAGTACAACAAGGATTGAAACTCTCAGTGTTTTCCACTCCAAGAATATCTGCAAGTGCTTTTAAGCTATATCCAGTACAACAAGGATTGAAACTAAACGCGAATGCGGGCTTGAGGACCCTGAAGACGGCTTTTAAGCTATATCCAGTACAACAAGGATTGAAACTGCGTCAGCGCAGTTCGCACGCCTGAAGTGGCTTCAGGCTTTTAAGCTATATCCAGTACAACAAGGATTGAAACATGTCCGAACAATATTTCAAGAACCCCTAAAAGGGTGCTTTTAAGCTATATCCAGTACAACAAGGATTGAAACGTAAAGAATGGCAATCATGTACAAACGATGCAAGCGCTTTTAAGCTATATCCAGTACAACAAGGATTGAAACCAAACTAAGGCCTCGGATGTAACACGGACTGTTGTTGGCTTTTAAGCTATATCCAGTACAACAAGGATTGAAACGATAAGGATTTGGAAATGATTGTTTCTGCGTTGGGAGTGCTTTTAAGCTATATCCAGTACAACAAGGATTGAAACACCACAAAAAAAAGAGCTTCTCAAGTGCTTCTTTTTTGCTTTTAAGCTATATCCAGTACAACAAGGATTGAAACTTATGGCGAGGTGTGGCAGCACCCCACCCGCCGTGCTTTTAAGCTATATCCAGTACAACAAGGATTGAAACATCGCACCTTGTTTTGTCCATTCCAGCAGTTTTTGCTTTTAAGCTATATCCAGTACAACAAGGATTGAAACACCCCTGGGGAACTACAAACTGTTGGGAGTACAAATGGGCTTTTAAGCTATATCCAGTACAACAAGGATTGAAACATATCATCATGCCTATTTGGCAAGGGGTTTTTACCGCTTTTAAGCTATATCCAGTACAACAAGGATTGAAACTTAAATCCACCAGCGTTACAATTTACTGGCGAGGGCAGCTTTTAAGCTATATCCAGTACAACAAGGATTGAAACGCGATATTGCGGCGACGCTTCGTTTGTAACCACGGGCTTTTAAGCTATATCCAGTACAACAAGGATTGAAACATCATTATGCCAAACTTCTGGCCTTATCCCTGATTTGCTTTTAAGCTATATCCAGTACAACAAGGATTGAAACTCAAACGTCATCAGTAAAACGATGACCACCCCAGCTTTTAAGCTATATCCAGTACAACAAGGATTGAAACACAAAAATCTACAGACAGAACGACGCTCAATTCATGCTTTTAAGCTATATCCAGTACAACAAGGATTGAAACAAAACAATTCGGCAAGATGACAACGTCGTCTCCTTGCTTTTAAGCTATATCCAGTACAACAAGGATTGAAACATTTTAGGGACGGCATGTCATTGCTTATCATCATTGCTTTTAAGCTATATCCAGTACAACAAGGATTGAAACTTGCGTTTGATTATGCGGTTTTTTGAGTCAACGCCGCGCTTTTAAGCTATATCCAGTACAACAAGGATTGAAACCTATTGTTTGTGTTTTGTGCTGGGTTTGAGGTTTGTTGCTTTTAAGCTATATCCAGTACAACAAGGATTGAAACATAAAGCTTTTGAATATTTTAATAGCACAAAAGTTTTGCTTTTAAGCTATATCCAGTACAACAAGGATTGAAACTCAACGCATGACCAAAATTCTGCCAATTGTGATTTTAGCTTTTAAGCTATATCCAGTACAACAAGGATTGAAACATTCAGGCTGTTTTGTGGCCAAAATTTTCCAAAATTTGCTTTTAAGCTATATCCAGTACAACAAGGATTGAAACATTCAGGCTGTTTTGTGGCCAAAATTTTCCAAAATTTGCTTTTAAGCTATATCCAGTACAACAAGGATTGAAACTTTTCTTTTGAAAAGATAAAATTCATTTGGGCCCATGGCTTTTAAGCTATATCCAGTACAACAAGGATTGAAACGTTGAGACATAAACTTATTATGACGGGGTGTGGGCTTTTAAGCTATATCCAGTACAACAAGGATTGAAACGATTTTGGGGCAAAATAGGAATGGCAAAATGGACAAGCTTTTAAGCTATATCCAGTACAACAAGGATTGAAACGAATCAATGCTGTTTTTAAGAAGTCTTTCAACTTCGCTTTTAAGCTATATCCAGTACAACAAGGATTGAAACTTTCTTTTGTGTAATCAAAGTCTATCAGCCCAACAAGGCTTTTAAGCTATATCCAGTACAACAAGGATTGAAACGCCTAAAACAAAAGTCAAAAGCACAAAAGTCAAAACCGCTTTTAAGCTATATCCAGTACAACAAGGATTGAAACGGAAATTTTGCAATGTTCTATAATCTCTCACAATAGAGCTTTTAAGCTATATCCAGTACAACAAGGATTGAAACGCCAAAACCCTCAAGCTGCTAGACGAGCAATAAGCTTTTAAGCTATATCCAGTACAACAAGGATTGAAACATCACTTCCTTTTTGCTTCCCTCTAGCGGTTCCTAAGCTTTTAAGCTATATCCAGTACAACAAGGATTGAAACCAACTTCAATGAACATGATTTGACAAATCCTATCTCCGCTTTTAAGCTATATCCAGTACAACAAGGATTGAAACAAATTATGACAACGTCCGTTTGTAATGGTTTTGCATGCTTTTAAGCTATATCCAGTACAACAAGGATTGAAACTTCATCACGCCCTGCTTTGTCCACGCCAGCAGTTTCGCTTTTAAGCTATATCCAGTACAACAAGGATTGAAACTAAAACCTCGACCCCATCGTACTATTGGGGTATGCTTTTAAGCTATATCCAGTACAACAAGGATTGAAACAGCAGCTTGAGGGTTTGGTTTAGGGCTTTTAAGCTATATCCAGTACAACAAGGATTGAAACATCGCGTTTCTTATACTCATTTCCCGCGTTCCAGCTGTGCTTTTAAGCTATATCCAGTACAACAAGGATTGAAACAAGCTAAACCCTCCCTAACCACCCATCAACCATAACGCTTTTAAGCTATATCCAGTACAACAAGGATTGAAACTGAGATGAGGGCTAATAAAAAGGACGTTTTTCAATCAGGCTTTTAAGCTATATCCAGTACAACAAGGATTGAAACGAACAAACAAACGAAAAGAATTTTACCCTCATTTTTTAATTTTACCCTCATTTTTGAAATCGCCTTAAAAACACGCGAGCCTTGAATTTATTAAGTACTGAATCATGAATTGTCGTATAAAAAAAATTTTTATTGTCTGAATCAGAATTTTCAGAAACGAAGTAACGAAGTCATTTTAGAATTAACAGAATAAACCATCGAACTAAAAAGGTTTTATTTTGAAAATTCTAAAATTATGAAACGAAGTAAAATTCTGATTCAGACAAAATGTAATAAAATTCATGGTTCAGTACTTAGCTTCTGTCTTTTTACCCTCATTTTTCAAATCGCCTTAAAAACACGCGAGCCTTGAATTTATTAGAGAGCATTGAGGTTTTTAAATATTGAAGGTTTTTATTCATTGTTGCACTGCCATATCGTGCCCAGGGCAACCATAAAGGATTGCCCGACACGATATGGCAGTTGTTGAACATTCGTTGTACTCAGCACCGCGACAAAAAAACTTGAACATCCAGTTTAAGAAATAGGATTTTTTTGACATTTTGGATTTATGATCCTAACTTATAAAAACATTTATTCGTGAAAAATTAATGGATGAGTTAAACAAAATATTTTGGTAGGCATCCAAGATAAATCTTGGACTCCTAAACTTCTCGGCGTCCAAACTTTACTTTGGGCGTCCAAGTAGTTTTTTTATAAATAACTTAAATGGTTCCGGAATATTTCTCTTCAGAAAATTTGGAATCTTTGAGCGTTTCTGCTCAAGAATAAAATTTGGACAAGGCGCGTTATGTGTCAAATAGGCTTGCCCAGAACTGAGACACTCCTTACATATCTTCTGAGAAACCTTAAGTTTTTTGATTTCTTCAGGAGATAAATCGAAAAGTGAGCCAATCGAATATTCAGCGTGATCCTTTGGAACGACACAACACGTTAAAACATTACATCGTTCATCAATTGTTAACATATCATATTGTGGACAAACATAGTTTTTCGGCGCCAATGCAATCGTCTCCTCAATATAATAAAGCAACAAATCTTTTGACAATTTCTTCAATGTTTCATAAGGGAGAGAGTCATTCAAATATGAATTTGTCAAATTAAAATCGTTTAAATAAGCCACGTATGGATAAAAATCAATCTGTCTTTGATCACAAAAATGCTTTGCCGCTTGCATTTCTCCTAAATTAAATTGATAAAGATGGTAGCTTACACGGACATTGCCAATAAATCCCGCTTTTCTGAAATTCTCAAGAATGACATCAATATTGCGTAATATCTTTTTGAATTTGAAGCCATGTATCCTATCATAGGATTTTTGGCTAAAGCCTGGCATTGAGATGCTGACTTCCCCCAATTGAGTTAATAAACCACGCTCTACCTTCACAGGTTTTGAGGCATTTGTGGAGATTGAAAAAGCAAGATTTCTTGAATTGAGTATTTTCAAGATTGCGTTAAACTGAGGATGAATCAAAGGCTCTCCCCAGCTATATAAAATAATGACCGTTTTGTCCCCGATAAGATTAAACTCAAATAATCTATCTATTGCCTTTTCAAAATCTTCTATATTTATAAAAGAGGATGGATAACCGGAATCTAATAAAGAACGGTTTCCTGTCACACACCAGGGACATTTTGCATTACAAATGCCAGCAATTTCAAAAGTGACTGTTTTGTACATAATATTTTCCAAGATAAATCTTGGACTCCTAAACATTTTATTCCCTACCACACTGGCTTGCTTGAGTACATCGCTTCACAATTTTCTTTCTATGCCTAAAATCTCTCTGACGACTTGGGTTAGAACATCGACGGATGGGAAGCCATCGGTAAATTTTTCCAGCATATTGGTGAGAATAGTCGCACAAAAAACATTCCCGAGTCCATTTGTACGTCTTAATCTGACAACAGCAATAGGATTCTTGATGGCAAATCTCATCAATTTCCGATTTATCGAAGCCTTTCGATATCAGAGTCATAATTTCCGATTTGCTACACTGATTTTGGGCAGCGATAGCATTGGGTATCAACAACATCACAACAGCAAGCCTTACCCAAAAAAGTTTTTTCATTTTCATCATTTTTGCCTCATATCATATCAATTAAACCTTCTCTGATATTCCAAAACCGTGTTTTTAAGACAGACTCAGCTTCTGGATCGGTACTTAGGCGCCCAATGCCATTAAATTAAGCCCCCCCAAATCAGACAGGTATAAAAAACATGGCATATCGTTGTAAACTCAATGAAAAATTAACATGACATATTTTTGACACCTGTCAGGTTTGTCGGCACGATATGGCATTGACTTAGGAGCCGGCCATATTTTTTAGTCAGCTTTTACACCACTTTGTTCAGCCTCAAGCGCCTTTCTCTCCAGCCCTTCCATGACACCTATCGTCGCAAAACTCGATAACACATCAAGGTTAGTTTGTAGCTTGTTCGCCTGATCGCCCAAATTAACGATATTACGCGGCATAGTCACCTGAATACCCTTCAAATTCGGATAAATGATATTAGCAATATCTCGTTGAATTTCAGCCAGATAAATGTCTGGTACCAGAGCCTTATACTTAGCTTCGAGGACATCAGCATTTGCAATCCCCATTTCTCGAATCGCCTTAGCCTCAAATTGCGCCGCCTCAAACTCAGCCTTCTGAATGTCCAATTCAGCCTGTGCCATCATCAATTCTTTTTCTTTTTTCACTTTTTCAATATTGAATTCAGCCTGAGCAATAGCTAACTCTTTTTCCTTATCAATCACAGCCAAAGCCTTTATTTTTTCATAATCAATGATTTCTTTCTCCTTCTGTTTTTCGGCAACCTCAACTTCGCGTTGCTTGGCGATCACCGCCATTTCTTTCACCTTTAAAGCCTCCTGTTTTGCCTTAGTGCGATCAATTTCGGCACGAAGTTGTACCGTTTTGGCCAACTCTTTAGCCGTTTCTTGCTCCTGCACCGTCTTAATACGCTCAGCGACTAAACGTTTTTTATCAGACAGCAGTTCTTCTAATTGCGTTTCAGGCACAGGCTCTCCCAAGGCAATATAAACAACTTCAATCCCATAAGCATCAAGTGGGTTTTCCAAGCGCACCACTTTGCCATCTGAGCCAATGATAGGCACCGTTTTCCAAATCAAAGTTTTTGCCTTATGCAATTGCGTTGACTCTTCCTGATCCAAACCAATAGGTGCCAATGTCATTTGTTCGATTTCAACTTGCTTGCGTTCCGTTTTATAGATACCATTACGAAGTTGATCATCTAATGCCGTTTTGAATTCGTTAAAGCCGCCTAGAAAAAACTCTTCACCAGTGTACTGCGTTGCTGTATTCACCACCACATCGCGGGCTGTTTTGATCAAAAGAGAATCAATCAATTCTTGAAATTCTCTAAAATCACGATGGATCATTTTAATTTTTTCTTTATTACGCGGTAATTTATAGCGAAAAGTGGCCGGATTTTTGGCCGTATAAGTATCAGCAAAACGCAGAGTAATCGCCCCCTTTTGGCGTATCTGGAGTCCACCATAAGGACTACCAAAATTAACCGTCCAGACTTGCGCGTAACGTGTCACACGAAAAGAAAAGGGTATTCTAAAATGAATACCCGGTTCGTCGTACACCTCAATTTTGCCCGTTAGCATGTCTTGATAATGATAGATATATCCGGCTTCTGTTAGAAAAACCGAATATTTAAGTAGGATAAAGGCTATTATTAAAAAAACGATGCCAAAGAATTTTTTCATGAGGTTTAGAAGGTATTTTAGTATCATGCCAGTTGTTCTCCTTAAAATTCGACGCAGAGCGTCGAGGCAGGCATTCCCACGCAGAGCGTGGGAACGAGAAAAAATCCTATTTCTTCAAGAAATAGGATTTTTAGATTGCTACTTTTGCTCAGTCAATGCCGCTTTAAATTGGTTTAAGCCCCCTTGAAAAAATTCTTCACCTGTGTACCCGTATTGACAACCACATCACGAGAGGTTTTGATCAACAGCGCATCAAGCAGATTGTCAAAACTCCTGAATTCTCTATGAATCGTGGCAATCTTTTCCTTGTTAAGGGGTAGTTTGTAGCGAAAAGTGGCCGGAATTTCGCCCGTATAAGTGTCAGCAAAACGGATGCACCCGTCAGTGTATTTTGGTAATGGTAGGTATAACCAGATTCTGTTTGAAAATAAGCTGAGTTTATAAACAAAATGCTGACTAAAACAATAAAGGTCGTTTTAATTGATGACATTTGATGTTTTTCCTTTGGGTTGGACTCCTAGACAAGTTTATTCTTTTGCAATATCACTTTCAAGAGCAAGGTACGCCTTTTAAAAAAAAATCCTATTTCTTCAAGAAATAGGATTTTTAAGACACTTTAGGGGGCTTGTGCCTTGTGCCTTTGATGGAGCTTAATCACGCTGAGATTTCCTTTTTAAATAAAGGCAATAAAGTTTTTTCGATTTGTGATGAGAAATTTATCACGATAAAATTATTTTTAGGATAGATATAATCTTCCCCAGATTCATCTATGATCCTTATATAATCATCTTGAGCGGCGGAGTTATCTATTAATACTTGATAAAGTTTTAATAAATCAAGATCTTCACAATCTTGATTTTGAACGCAGATTGCAAATTGTATGAGATTATCTTTCATCATTTAATCCAGAAAATACTTGATTTTCATTTTCCTTTTTCCAATCCCGTGTGCCTCATACCAATGAACCTCAGCTTTTCTTATCGATTCATTAGCAAGACGCACCATTGCTATTCCTTTAAGTTTACGCCATCTTCCAAATCCGTATTGTTCACGCAATCGTGATAATTCTCTGATTGAATTACCAATTGCAATGACTTCAATGTTGCTTATGTTTCCAATTATATCAAAATACATACTGGCTTTAAGATTAACCTCTGATGTTTGGGCTAAAACTTATCTGGATGACTATATAAATAAATTTTATTGTAGTCGTTTTTCAGGTGATTTTAAAAAACATAGCACATTGACAATTTATATCATATAATGTTCACCCGTTTCAAATGGGAACAACCGAAAAGGACATATCATGTTAGTCAATTATTTTCCCATATTATTATTTATCATCATCGGATTGGTGATGGGAATGGCCTTACCCATACTAGGTTTTTTACTGGGCAAACGTGAGCCTGATGCGGAAAAAAATTCACCTTATGAGTGTGGTTTTGAAGCTTTTGAAGATGCACGCCTGAAATTTGATGTGCGCTATTATTTAGTCGCTATATTGTTTATTATTTTTGATCTAGAAATCGCCTTTTTATTTCCATGGGCGGTCGTCTTCAAAGATATAGGCATGTTTGGGTTTGTCGCCATGATGATATTTTTGGCGATATTGGTTATTGGATTTATTTATGAATGGAAAAGGGGAGCACTCGAATGGGAGTAGAAGGCTTATTAAAAGAAGGTTTTGTCACCACCTCAGCCGATGCACTCATTAATTGGGCACGAACGGGATCAATGTGGCCTATGACATTTGGATTAGCCTGTTGTGCCGTGGAAATGATGCATGCCGGTGCCGCACGTTATGATCTTGATCGCTTTGGTATAGTATTTAGACCCAGTCCTCGACAATCTGATGTCATGATAGTGGCGGGTACTTTAACCAATAAAATGGCCACCGCGCTGCGTAAAGTGTATGATCAAATGCCAAATCCACGTTGGGTGATTTCTATGGGCTCCTGTGCTAACGGTGGTGGTTATTATCATTACTCCTACTCTGTCGTGCGTGGCTGTGATAGGATTGTACCGGTTGATATTTATGTACCCGGTTGTCCGCCCACGCCAGAAGCCTTGTTATATGGCATCTTGCAATTGCAAAATAAAATTAAACGTACTAACACGATTGCCCGTGCGAGCTAATAAAGGTAATCTCTATGGCTGATACTCTTCAGACGCTACAAGCCGAGCTACAGAAAATCGATATCCCCTTTTCGGCGGATATAGCGTTCAATGAACTCACACTGAAAGTGCCAGCGGCGCACCTTCTCAATATGTGTGAAACTTTGCATAATCAATTTGGATTTTCACAATTAATAGATTTATGCGGCGTTGACTATTCTCAATACGGACAAGCCGATTGGGAAACCAAACAAGCGACAAGCACTGGCTTTAGTCGCGGCGTCACCAAAGGCGTGTCTAAAAAAGAGAGCAATACTCCTCGCTTTGCGGTTGTATATCATTTGCTCTCCATCGAACGTAACCAACGTTTACGGGTGCGCGCCTTTGCTGAGGGTGAGCCACCACGCATAGATTCAGTGATCAATATTTGGAACGGCGCCAATTGGTTTGAACGCGAAGCCTTTGACTTATTTGGCATTTTATTTGATGGACATCCTGACTTGCGCCGTATTTTGACCGATTATGGTTTTATAGGGCACCCCTTCCGCAAAGATTTCCCGTTGAGTGGCAATGTCGAAATGCGCTATGATCCTGAGAAAAAACGGGTCGTGTATGAGCCTGTCAGTATCGAACCTCGAACGCTCGTGCCGAAAGTGATACGTCACGATAACCGTTATAAAGGAATAGACAATGTCTGACATTCGCAATTACACTCTGAATTTTGGCCCCCAACATCCTGCTGCACATGGCGTGTTGCGTTTAGTGTTGGAATTAGACGGTGAAGTGGTTGAAAGAGCCGATCCCCACGTTGGGCTATTGCATCGCGCCACAGAAAAGTTGGCCGAAAGTAAGCCATTTAATCAAAGCGTACCCTACATGGATCGACTGGATTATGTCTCCATGATGTGCAATGAACACGCTTATGTGATGGCAATAGAACGCTTGCTTGGCATAAAGCCACCAATCCGCGCCCAATATATCCGCGTCATGTTTGACGAAATTACCCGTATTCTCAATCACTTATTGTGGCTAGGCACGCATGGGCTAGACATCGGCGCGATGACCATGTTTTTATATACATTTAGGGAGCGTGAAGATTTAGTCGATTGTTATGAGGCAGTCACAGGTGCCAGGATGCATGCCGCCTATTATCGTCCCGGCGGCGTTTATCGAGATTTACCGGATCGTATGCCACAATATGATGAAAAAAAATCTCAATGGCATAGCGAGGCAGACTTTAAACGATTAAATGCTGCCAATCGTCAAGGCTCGTTATTAGATTTTATAGAAGATTTCACCCAGCGTTTTCCCAAATACGTTGGTGAATATGAAACGCTACTGACGGAAAATCGTATTTGGAAACAACGCACTGTTGGTATTGGAATCGTTTCCCCTGAACGGGCACTCAACTTGGGTTTTTCTGGACCAATGTTACGTGGTTCTGGCATCGAATGGGATTTACGCAAAAAACAACCCTATGAAGTCTATGACAAATTAGACTTTGATATTCCTGTGGGAGTCAATGGCGACAGCTATGATCGTTATTTAGTCCGCATGGAAGAAATGCGCCAATCCAATCGCATTATCAAACAATGTGTTAAGTGGCTCCGTGAAAATCCTGGTCCTGTGATGCTGGATGATCATAAATTAACCCCGCCGCCGCGTGAAACGATGAAAGGTGATATGGAAGCTTTAATTCACCATTTTAAACTTTTCACTGAGGGCTACTGTGTGCCAGAGGGAGAAGTGTATCAGGCGGTTGAACATCCGAAAGGGGAATTTGGCATTTATTTAATATCAGATGGTGCCAATAAACCTTATCGTTTGAAAATTCGCGCCCCGGGCTTTGCCCACCTGTCTTCGATGGATGAAATGGCAAGGGGGCACATGTTGGCTGATGTTGTTGCCATTATTGGGACGCAGGATATTGTATTTGGGGAGATTGATAGGTAGATTACCCTGCCCACGACAGGGATTAGTTTTTAGCCCTGTCGTTAATGTTTCGCAAAGGTATTGTTGACACAAGGGAGTTTTTATCATGATAAAAAGAACAAAGTTTTTTCCCATTAGTTTAGCTGTTATGGCAGCAATGACGAGCACCGGTATAGCGGTTGCCGCAGATCATACGGCGTCAGGTGAAAATTGACCACTCCCCCTTGTACGGAAGGAGTCAAATGGTTTGTGTTAATGACTCCAATTGAAGTTTCTCAATCACAGGTAGCAGCCTTTGAGTCCATTATTGGAAAAAATTTCAGACCAGTACAATCATTAGGTGCCCGTACTGTTCTAAAAGAAAATAACTAAATGAGCTTTTTTATATCCAAACTACTGCCCCAACTGATATACCCTGTCAGTCTAACAATCTGGCTGTCCATTTTTTCAGGCTTATTCGCTTGGCGTGGGCACAAGCGGCTTGCTGGTATTGCACTTTTTTTATCCATCGCCCTGTTATGGGTGAGTTCCATGCGGGTGACTGCGGATTATCTATCAATATCATTGGAGCGAAAATATCTCCCCGTTCCAATTGAAAGTTCTCCAGTCGCGGATGCCATACTTGTACTGGGTGGAGGCGTGGCGACTGCTGAACCACCTCGCTTAGCACCCGATCTTGACAAAGCATCAGACAGAGTACTTCATGCCGCCCGTTTATACAAAGCCGGAAAGGCACCCGTCGTCATTGTCTCAGGGGGTGGGATTGCTTGGCAGGGCGCGACAAAGCCTATAGCAATACCGATGAAAATAATTTTGCAAGAATGCGGCGTACCTGCGACAGCCATCATAATGGAAACCAAGAGCCTAAATACCTATCAAAATGTGGTGGAGACAAAACGCATTTTAGAGAAAGAAGGCCGTGTACTTCTTATCACATCGGCTTGGCATATGCCCCGAGCTTTGGCGACTTTTCGCAGTGCCGGTATCAACGCCATACCCTCTCCAACCGATTTTGAAGCGATAGAATTAGAACAGCGGACGATATTGGATTGGTTACCAGAAGTAAAAGCACTTGAACGGACAACTCGTATTATTAAAGAATATATGGGTATAGCCGTTTACCGATGGCGTGGTTGGATAAAAGAAGGCGACTAAATATTCCTCATTGAAAAAAAAACTGATAACTGATTAGGAACTCACACATGTCAACACGTATGTCAAAACCGAATGCCTCAACTTTATTATCAGAAGAATCCCGTGCAGCGATTGATCGTTGGATAGCCAAATATCCGCCCGATCAAAAACAATCAGCAGTGATGGGTGCCTTAAGCCTTGTCCAAGAAGCCAACGGCGGTTCCTTGACGACAGAATTGATGGACGCAGTAGCGGATTACTTAGAAATGCAGCCCATTGCCGTTTATGAAGTCGCCACATTTTATTCTATGTATGAACTCAAACCCGTGGGGCGGCATAAACTCTGTGTTTGTACCAATGTATCCTGTATGCTCCGTGGCTCTGATGACATTGTTGCCCACTTAAAAAATAAATTAGGGATTGGCTTTGGAGAAACGACAGATGATAAAAAAGTCACCCTGAAAGAAGTGGAATGTTTAGGCGCATGTGGGGGAGCTCCCATGATGCAAATTGGGCGGGAGTATCACGAAAATCTGACGCCTGAAAAGCTGGATGAGATTTTGGCTAAGTTGGATTAATGGTTGAGTGAAGGTTCATGGTTCGCTACTTATAAAAGATAGTAAGTACTGAACCCTTCGGTTATCGGAGATTTTGGAGTCCAAAGCTTTAGCTTTGGACTCCAAAATACATTAATCTTAATTATGTATGCATTTGAGGCGGAGGCGTTTGATAATATTATAGAACCAGATGAAAAAATATTTTGGGAACTTTACCGAAAGTTAGAATTACAAAATGAAATGATAACTTTTCATAAAATGGCAGATTCTTTTAGAAAAGAAAATATAAGAGAAATCGCTTATGCCTAAGCCTATCGAGTTAAGAAAAGTCATTAAAATTATTAAACCCTATCGCATAGATTAATTAAAAAATTTGGGCTTCCTTCTGATGTGTTTGACTAGATAATTTTGATTTAACTTCACACTATAAGCCATCCAGCAATTCATATTAATTGAACTTTTAGGAATGATTTATGGCAAATGAACTTTGTTTTAAAAACATAAACTTAGATAAAATATGGACGCTCCCCGTCTATGAAAGCACAGGCGGCTACAAAGCTTTGCGTAAAGTTTTAGCCGAAAAAACGCCACCCAAAGACATTATTGACCAATTAAAAGCCTCAGCTTTACGTGGGCGCGGTGGTGCCGGATTTTCCGCTGGATTAAAATGGAGCTTCATGTTAGGAGTGCGCGACAAGCCAGTACAAAAATACTTGACGTGTAACTCTGACGAAGGAGAGCCAGGCACCTTTAAAGATCGCGATATTTTGCGTTATAATCCCCATGCTCTCGTTGAAGGCATGGCGATAGCCTGTTACACCATAGGCGCGACAGTGGGATACAACTACATACGCGGCGAATTTTGCGAATCCATTGACCGTTTTGAAGCCGCCCTACAAGAAGCCTATGAAGCTGGATTATTGGGCAAAAATGTTTTAGGCTCAGGGATAGATATTGACCTTTATACGCATCACGGCGCGGGTGCCTATATTTGTGGAGAGGAAACCGCACTGCTAGAATCCATCGAGGGCAAAAAAGGGCAACCGCGCTATAAACCCCCATTTCCAGCGGCTTATGGCTTATATGGCAAACCCACCACGATTAACAATACCGAAACCCTAGCATCAGTGCCTGAAATTATAAACAATGGTGCTGACTGGTTTTTAAATATCGGCAAACCTAACAACGGTGGACCAAAACTCTTTTCCGTCTCAGGGCATGTCAACAAACCGGGTAATTATGAAATCCCGATGGGGACACCTTTCGCGGATTTATTAGAAATGGCGGGGGGAGTACTCAATGGGCGCAAACTGAAAGCGGTGATCCCGGGCGGCTCATCGACTCCCGTACTCAAAGGCGACACGATGATGGGCTTGACGATGGACTATGACTCAATCGCTAAAGCGGGCTCCATGTTAGGCTCAGGCGCGGTGATCGTTATGGATGAAACCACTGATATGGTCAAAGTTTTAGCCCGTATTTCTCATTTTTATTATGAAGAATCCTGTGGACAATGTACCCCCTGTCGGGAAGGCACCGGTTGGCTTGCGCGAGTGGTACAGCGTATTTATCATGGCGAAGGGCGGCAAGAAGATTTAGACTTGTTGACAGATGTGGCAGCTAAAATTGGTGGACGGACGATTTGTGCGTTGGGAGATGCAGCGGCGATGCCGGTGACTAGTTTTGTGAAAACTTTCAGAGAAGAATTTCAGTATTATATTGATCATAAAAAGAGTATGGTTGCGGCTTAATGCAACTTTTCGACGCAGAGCGTCGAGGCAGGCATGATCTCCGCTTCGCTCCGTTACTTCGTTTCCCACGCAGAGCGTGGGAACGAGAAAAACTTAAAGGATATGGACATAGATGCGGATTTGATTCTTTAGGTCAAAACGGTTGAATAAATGGTTATTTCATGAAGCACAGAGATTTAACGATAGGAGAATACTGTCGCGTAACATTGAGATATAACATGACTAAAATGACAACGACACCTTATGATGTAGCAGAGCATCTAGTCTTGACAAAGCTTTGTCAGGCGAAAAAAAAACCAAACTTTGATATCATCTTAAAAATTATGGGTGCGCTTGATCTTAGGTTTCATGCTGAAGTCGCCTAATAAAAATCCTTGTAGTTTTATAAAATTTATAAAATGTTAAAATGCTCAAATGATTGTACTCAACTATCGAACCTCACCGTAACCACTATTTTTACATGGATAAAAAAGAATGGTAACAATTGAAATAGACGGCAAACCCTACCAAGCCGAACCCGGTCAAATGCTGATTGAAATAACAGATGCCAACGGGATTGACGTTCCCCGTTTCTGTTATCACAAAAAGCTATCCGTGGCTGCCAACTGTCGCATGTGCCTGGTAGATGTAGAAAAAGCGCCAAAACCCTTGCCCGCTTGTGCCACCCCCGTTATGGATGGCATGATCGTTAAGACGCGCTCAGAAAAAGCACTCATAGCCCAAAAAGCAGTCATGGAATTCCTACTCATCAACCATCCCTTGGATTGTCCCATTTGTGATCAGGGTGGTGAATGTGAATTGCAAGATATGGCAGTGGGTTATGGTAAAGATGTCTCGCGTTATCAGGAGAGCAAGCGGGTTGTCTTTGACAAAAACTTAGGCCCCCTGATTGCCACCGAAATGACGCGCTGCATCCACTGTACCCGTTGTGTGCGTTTTAGCCAAGAAATTAGCGGCATTCAAGAAATGGGCGCACCCGGGCGAGGTGAACATACCAAAATTGGTACTTACATCGAAAAAAATATCAGCTCAGAATTATCGGGCAACATGATTGATTTATGTCCCGTTGGTGCCTTGACCTCTAAACCGTTCCGTTTTTCGGCACGCGCCTGGGAAATGCAGCAAGCTGACAGCATTGCCCCTCATGATGCAGTGGGTTCTAATATTCATCTACATATCCGCCGCAACAAAGTCATGCGAGTTGCCCCCAAAGAAAATGAGGCGGTTAATGAAGTTTGGATTTCTGATCGGGATCGCTTTAGCTATCAAGGTCTCACGGCAGAAGATCGCTTAACAAGCCCCCTGATCAAAAAAGAGGGCACCTGGCAAACGACTGATTGGGAACAAGCTTTAGCCTTTGCTGTCCAAGGACTCAAAAAAGTGAAAGACGCAGATGGGAGTAGCTCAATCGGCGCCTTAGCCTCGCCCACAGGTACAGTGGAGGAACTGTATTTATTACAAAAACTTATGCGGGGTATCGGTAGCCAAAACATTGATCACCGTCTCCGTCAAGTCGATTTCAGCGACCAAGATGCTGCGCCGCTCTTTCCCTATTTAGGCCAAACTATTGCCGATTTGGAACAAAGCGATGTTGCTTTCGTGATTGGCTCACATCTCCGCAAAGAGCAACCCTTGCTCAATCACCGCCTGCGTAAAGCCACCCTGCGTGGCGCAAAAGTGATGTTGCTCAATCCCGTTGATTATGAATTTAATCTAGCAATTGCTGACAAAATCATTGCCGCACCGACGGCTTGGGTGGAAAACTTAGCTGGCATTGCCAAAAGCATATTAGAAAAGCACACGTCTCTCATCCCCGCTGACATGCGTAAATTACTGGCCAAAGTCTCAGTCAATGAACACCAAGCGGCCATTGCACAAACTTTAGTCAAATCTGGACAAAAACGGACAATATTATTAGGTGATTTAGCCACCGCCCATCCAGAATTTTCAACCATTCGCGCATTGGCGGCAACCATTGCCAAATTAAGTGGCGCTAATTTAGGATACTTAGGGGCCAATACATCGGGGGCTTGGTTAGCGGGCGCCTTACCGCATCGTGCTGCGGCTGGTGAGCCAGTTAACACAGCCGGATTGAATGCACACACCATGCTCAGTAAAAGTTTGAAAGGCTATATATTATTAGGACTAGAGCCAGAATTAGACAGCATCAATGGTGCTGGCGCATTGACAACACTTGAAAAAGCCGAATTTGTGGTATCGTTAAGTGCCTACCAAACCCCAGCCATGGAAAGCTATGCCGACGTCATATTACCCATCGGATTATTTGCCGAAACATCCGGTACTTATGTCAATGGCGAGGGACTGTGGCAAAGTTTTAGTGGTGCAGTGGTGCCACCAGGAGAGGCGCGTCCCGCTTGGAAAATTTTACGGGTTTTAGGCAATTTATTTGAGCTTGACGGATTTGACTACATCGCCTCAGATCAAGTACGCGACGAACTGCGCCCCTTAATCGGAGACAAAAAACCTGAGACTCAAACAGCATGGAAAATTCCCGCCCGCTTAAGCGTCGATCCGACTAATAAGGCATTACAACGTATCACTGAAATGCCGATTTACTCAGTAGATGCCTTAGTCCGTCGCGCCGGCGCATTACAAAGCACAATGGATGCTAAAATAACTCAGGGAGTGCATATCAATACCAAACTTGCCGCCCAAATGAGTTTGGACAAACAAGTCCGAGTCAAACAGGATGAGGCACAAATCACCTTACCCGTGGTCATTGATGAACGTGTCCCTGATAACAGTGTCTTGATTTATGCGGGACAAGTTGCCAACCAAGCCTTGGATACATGGCATGGGCTGATTGAACTAACAAACTAACGGAACGCCTGATAATGGAAGCATTTCTTTACTTGCTATTCACCTTGATGAAAATTATTATCATCGTTATACCCTTACTACTCTGTGTCGCCTATTTGACTTATGCAGAACGCAAAATCATTGGCTACATGCAGGTGCGTATCGGCCCTAATCGCGTTGGACCGCGTGGATGGTTGCAACCGATTGCCGATACTGTGAAATTGATGTTTAAAGAAATCATCATACCTTCAAACGCTAACCGTTTCTTATTTGTGATTGCACCCATGTTAGCCATTGCGCCCGCTTTAGCCGCTTGGGCTGTCATACCTTTTGGCGAAGGAATGGTATTAGCAGACATTAATGTAGGCTTGTTATACATTCTCGCCATGACTTCTATCAGTGTGTATGGCATACTCATTGCCGGCTGGGCCTCTAATTCTAAATACGCATTTTTAGGCACACTGCGCTCTGTCGCGCAAGTTATCTCCTATGAAATTGCAATGGGCTTTGCCTTAGTGGGCGTTTTGATGGCAGCCGGCAGCCTAAATCTCAGCGAGATTGTATTAGCACAAGAAGGGAGTATCTTACATTGGTACTGGTTTCCACTCTTGCCTTTATTTTTAATATATTTTATATCAGGCGTCGCAGAAACCAATCGTGCCCCCTTTGACTTAGCCGAAGGTGAATCTGAAATTGTCGCGGGTTTTCATGTAGACTACTCCGGCATGTTGTTTGCCATTTTCTTTTTGGCAGAATATGCCAATATGATTTTAATAGCCACCCTAGCTGCCATTATGTTCTTGGGCGGTTGGTTGTCACCTTTTCAGGGTACTTTCTTAGAATCCGCATTTACCTGGGTGCCCGGATTTTTCTGGCTCGCAGCTAAAGCTTCTATATTTCTGTTATTTTTCTTATGGTTAAGAGCCACCTTCCCGCGTTATCGTTATGATCAAGTGATGCGCTTAGGTTGGAAAGTGTTTATCCCTATTACCTTAGTTTGGATAGTGGTTCTCAGCGTTGCCATACTTGCAAAGCTGCCACCTTGGTTTGTATGAGGAAAAGATTGGTATGAAGGATTATATTAGTAGACTATTTCTGTGGGAAATGTTCCAAGGTTTGAGTGTAACAGGCAGATATTTATTTGCCAAAAAAATTACAGTACAATATCCTGAAGAAAAAGCCCCACAATCTCCCCGTTTTCGGGGGCGACATGCACTGCGTCGTTATCCCAATGGGGAAGAGCGTTGTATCGCCTGTAAACTCTGCGAAGCAGTGTGCCCGGCACTGGCGATTACCATTGAAGCGGCACCCCGCGAAGATGGCACACGCCGTACCACCCGTTATGATATTGATTTAACAAAATGTATCTTTTGTGGATTTTGTGAAGAATCCTGCCCCGTCGATTCTATCGTTGAGACACGGATTTTTGAATACCATGGCGAACAGCGCGGTGATTTATTGATGACCAAAGAAAAATTATTAGCGGCGGGTGATCAGCTAGAAAAAGAGTTAGCAGCTGATAGAGCCTTAGATGCACCTTATCGTTAACGATATAGGAGGACAATTTCATGCCAACGTTTTTACTGGCGATTATGCTTGTATTGTCTATGCCGGCAGTCGCACAAGAGACTGAAAAATACTACGAAAGTGGTGCCTTGCAATTTGAATACAGCTACCAGAATGACAAATTACAAGGCATCACCAAGGAGTATTATGAAAGCGGTGAACTCAAGGCGGAATACGACTATAGAAGCAACAAGTTGATTGCCAAAAAGGAATTTCGTCGGGATGGCAATTTGGAATATGAACTGAAATATGAAGACGGTAATAAAATTGAGAAAGAGAAAATGTATTACCCAACCGGTGAACTATTCCGTGAACATACTTTGATAAATGACAAAATCGAAGGGCTAGAAATTGACTATTATCAAAATGGCCAAAAGAAAGCACAACGGCATTATGTCAACGGTCAAAGAGATGGGAGTGCTAAGGGTTATCATATAAATGGTAAGGTGCAAGGAGATTGGCTCTTTAAAAATGGTAATCCTGTGTCGGCGACCCTTTTCTATAGCACGGGGGAAAAATGGCTGGTACACACCGATTTTGACGAAAAGGGCCGTTTGAATGGCACCAGTAAGGAGTATGATAAAAATGGAACGCTTATGGCTCTCAGATATTACAAAGAGAACGAAATGGTCAAAAGAAGGAGAATTGGCACTTGGTCACGGTGGTGGTGGGAATTGTGGTATTAATTAATTAGGAGTCCAAACGTCCAAGATAAATCTTGGACTCCTACCAAAAAAATGGAAACAACTGCATGATAAAATTTACTTTTTACTTATTTGCTCTCATTTTGATATTTGCCGCCAGTCGCGTCATTACGGTCCGAAATCCAATTCATGCCGCATTATTTCTCGTGCTGGCATTTTTTTCGTCGGCAGCAATTTGGCTCTTATTACATGCTGAATTTTTAGCCATTGCGCTGATTTTAGTTTATGTCGGTGCCGTCATGATACTGTTTTTGTTTGTCTTGATGATGCTCGATATTAATGTGGCTCCTTTACGAGAAGGTTTTGTGCGCCACCTTCCAGTGGCAGCATTTGTGGGCGTGCTGATTTTAGTCGAAATGATTTTAGTCCTCGCAGGCTGGCATCAAGCGCCCCCCCCCGAAGTGGCGGCTGCCCTGCCGAATGTTAAAGCATTAGGACTCGTGTTATACACCGATTATGTTTATCCTTTTGAAATAGCCGCTGCGATTTTATTAGTTGCCATGGTGGCTGCCATTGCTTTAACGATGCGCCCACACACGCGAGCGAAATACCAAAACCCTGATGAACAAGTTCGTGTCCGTCGTGAAGATCGTGTCCGACTTGTCAAAATGCAATCAGAATCAAAGGAATAAAGTTCTTATGCCCGAATTACATGAATTTCTCATTTTGGGAGCTGTCTTATTTTCCCTGAGTATTGCAGGCATTTTTCTTAACCGTAAAAATCTGCTTATCTTGCTGATGTGTATTGAACTGATGCTGTTATCAGTCAATATGAATTTTATTGCCTTTTCATATTTTAATGCCGATATTGCAGGGCAGATTTTTGTTTTTTTTATACTGACAGTGGCGGCAGCGGAATCAGCCATTGGTTTAGCCATTTTGGTCGTCTTATTCCGTAATAAAAATACCATTAATGTCGATGAACTTAACACTCTGAAAGGGTAAAAAATTAACGATATGCAAAATGTTTCACTTGCGATTGTATTAGCACCCCTTATCGGGGCTATTATTGCGGGACTGTTTAATGTCAGTCGGCGTGTTGCCCATTCAGTCACGATTGGTGCCGTAGGACTTTCCTTTTTTCTCTCGCTTTATGTGTTTTATCAAATCGTTGTAGCGGGCAGTGAACCGTTTAATGAGACGCTATACACATGGTTAGTCGCGGGCGGTGTTAAGCTTGAAATCGGATTTATGCTTGATTCGCTCACCGCTTTGATGATGGTCGTCGTCACCTTTGTATCTTGGATGGTACATATTTATACCATCGGCTATATGCACGACGATCCCGGCTATCAACGCTTTTTCAGCTATATTAACTTATTCACCTTCTCCATGCTCATGTTGGTGATGTCTAACAATTTCGTACAATTGTTTTTTGGCTGGGAAGCGGTTGGATTAGTCTCTTATCTACTGATTGGGTTTTGGTTTACCAGAGAATCCGCCATTTATGCCAATTTGAAAGCCTTTTTAGTCAACCGCGTTGGCGATTTTGGCTTTGCTTTAGGTATTGCGGCGGTGTTGATGACATTTAATACTCTCAACTATACTGAAGTTTTTGAACTCGCTCAAAATGGGCAATATCAAGAAACGATTAGTATTTTTTCTGGCACAGAATGGTCAATGATGACCGTGATCTGTATATTGTTATTTATTGGAGCGATGGGAAAATCGGCCCAATTTCCGCTACATGTCTGGTTGCCAGACTCAATGGAAGGTCCCACGCCCATTTCTGCCCTAATTCACGCAGCAACAATGGTGACAGCGGGTATCTTTATGGTAGCGCGGATGTCTCCGCTATTTGAATTGAGTCAAACGGCACTCAGTTTTGTCCTCGTCATTGGCGCCATTACAGCCTTTTTCATGGGCATTTTAGGCTTGGTGCAAAACGACATCAAACGGGTGGTTGCCTATTCTACCCTATCGCAATTGGGTTATATGACCGTTGCCTTGGGTGCATCGGCTTATGCGGCGGGCATTTTCCACATGATGACTCATGCCTTTTTTAAAGCCCTATTATTCTTAGGCGCCGGCTCTGTCATCATCGCCATGCACCATGAGCAAGATATGCGTAAAATGGGTGGACTTAAAAAATATTTGCCGATTACTTATTGGACCACCTTAATCGGATCACTGGCACTGATTGGATTCCCCGGCTTTGCCGGCTTTTTCTCCAAAGATGCGATTATCGAAGCGGCACATCATGCCTCTGAAATCAGAGGAGGTTGGGAAACGGCTTTTGCCTATTATGCCGTCCTACTTGGCGTATTTATCACGGCTTTATACACATTCCGTATGTTTTTCTTAACTTTTCATGGTAAAGAACGTATGGATGAACATACCCGTGAACATTTGCATGAATCGCCGTGGGTTGTGACAGGACCGCTTATCGCCTTAGCCATTCCTTCAGTGTTAATAGGGATGTTTACCATTACGCCGCTACTATTTGGTCACTATTTTGATGGCGCGATTTTCGTCATTCATAATCCCTTCGATCCAGAACACTATCATGGTGTCCTCAGTTTTATTGGACACGGATTCTTACAAGCACCCGTCTGGTTAGCCTTAGCAGGTTTCGGCACAGCCTATTTTCTTTACATGGCACGACCAGAATTGCCGGGCGTGATAGCAGATCGTACTAAACTGATTTACAAAATACTGCTTGAGAAATACGGCTTTGACAGATTTAATGACTGGTTTTTTGCCGGCGGAGCACGCGGCATCGGTTCGCTGATGTGGCGTATTGGAGATATTAAATTGATTGATGGCTTAGTCAATGGAACGGCTAAATTGGTCGGCTGGTTTTCTGGCAATCTCCGCCAACTCCAAACAGGCTATCTCTATCACTATGCCTTTGCTATGATTTTGGGTCTCGCTGTACTACTCGGCGTGTTCGTTCTCTACGGTTCTACTTTTTGATAACTGATATGACTGATTTATCCTTACTAAGTCTATTGATCTGGTTGCCTATTTTGGGCGGCATTTGGGTACTCGCCGTCGGAGACAATCAAGGTTCTACTGTCCGCCCCATTGCATTGGTGGTATCATTACTGACATTTTTACTGTCATTGTCCTTGTATTTTTATTTTGATACGACGACGGCTGCCATGCAGTTCACCGAAAAAATGTCTTGGATACCCGCCTTTGGTATAGAATATCATTTAGGCGTGGATGGCATTTCCATGCCATTGATTATATTGACAACTTTCACCACAGTCTTGGTTGTATTAGCGGCATGGGAAGTGATCCAATATAAACCCGCCCAATACTTGGCAGCCTTTCTCATCATGGAAGGCTTAATGGTAGGTGTTTTTTCGGCCCTAGATGCCATTTTATTCTATGTACTCTGGGAAGCGATGCTGATACCGATGTTTTTGCTCATTGGTATATGGGGAGGCCCTCGGCGCGTCTATGCGACCATTAAGTTTTTCTTGTACACCTTTTTAGGTTCGGTTTTCATGCTAGTGTCATTGCTGTATCTATATTCACAAGCAGACAGCTTTGCCATTCTTGATTACCACAAATTAGCCATTCCAATGACGGCGCAAATTTTTATATTTTTGGCGTTTCTTATCGCCTTTGCTGTCAAAGTCCCCATGTGGCCGGTACATACATGGTTGCCAGATGCCCACGTTGAAGCACCGACAGGCGGTTCCGTGATTTTGGCGGCCATCATGTTAAAAATGGGAGGCTATGGATTTTTGCGCTTTAGTCTGCCAATTACGCCGGATGCGAGTCGAGAATTAGATTGGCTTATTATTGGTTTATCCTTAATTGCCATTATCTATATTTCTTTTGTGGCGCTGGTGCAGCAAGACATGAAGAAATTGATAGCCTATTCTTCGATTTCCCACATGGGATTTGCCACGCTAGGCTTTTTTATAAGTTTTATGATTTATAAAAATACAGGCTCAATGGACGGAGGCGTGATGGCGATGGAAGGCGGCATAGTGCAAATGATTTCGCACGGTTTTATTTCGGGCGCCTTATTCCTCTGTGTCGGCGTATTGTATGATCGTTTACATAGTCGTGAAATTGGTGATTATGGCGGAGTCGCTAATACCATGCCACGTTTTGCCATGTTTGCGGTACTTTTTGCGATGGCAAACTCAGGCTTACCCGCCACCTCTGGTTTTGTGGGAGAATTTTTAGTGATAGTCGCCTCATTTAAGGCGAATTTCTGGATAGCTTTTGGTGCGGCGACGATTATGATTCTTGGAGCGGCTTATACTTTATGGATGATCAAACGAGTGATTTACGGCGCCGTTGGCAATGACAAGGTAGCCAGTCTGATAGACATCAATGGGCGTGAAACGTTGATTTTGACAACATTGGCGATTGTGGTGCTGTTATTTGGAATTTGGCCAGCGCCGCTGCTGGATGTGATGCAGGCGACGGTGCAGAATTTGGTGGAACATATTTTAGTGTCTAAAATTCCAATGTAAAAAAAACTTGAATCGCGGATTTTACGGATGACACGGATGACGCGGATTTAAAATCAAAGTCAAAAGAAAAATAAAAGTCAAAAGTGATTTAGGTTTTTAATCCGTGTCATCCGAGTAATCCATTAAATCCGTGATTCAAGGGGTTTTTAATCATTATACTTTTAAAACGCACATTATGCTAAGTTATGCAGTATTTTAAATGGAATCCGCAAAAAAATGAAAAACTAGCCGCAAGGCAACTAAGAAATATCTGGGTAGCTAACCATGAATAAAAACCTTGAATCGCGGATTAAACTGATTACACTGATTACACGGATTTAAAATAAAAGTCAAAAGAAAAATAACGAGCATAAGAAAATGGCTGACAGATACCATCGTGCCAGATCGTTTTTATTGTTGTACTTTATTTTTCTGGTTCCCACGCGCCAACCTCCTGTGTGACCGCTCTTTATATTAAAAGGAAATGGGATGAATATTTTGGCACCCCAAAAAAGTTGAATTAATATGAAAGCGTCTCATATAATTTATTGTGAGCCAATGTTAAGTATAGGATTTTTTGTATGCCCAAATTAGACATTTACCATGACACAGTCAAACATGCCTTGGAAAAAGATAACTGGACAATCACTCATGATCCATTTTTTCTGAAAATTGGAGAAAGAAAGTTATATGCTGATCTTGGTGCTGCTCGCTTAATCAGTGCTGAAAAAGGACATGAGAAAATAGTGGTTGAAATTAAAAGTTTTATTGGAAAATCAGATGTTAATGATTTAGAAAATGCTATCGGTCAATTTTTTTTATATTATCAAATCCTTAAACAGCGAGAACCAAGCAGACTCTTGTATCTAGCAGTTAATGAAACTGCCTTCAATGGTATTTTTGCCGAAGAAATTGGTCAAATTGTGTTGGCTGATCCCATGTTTCGTCTTATTGTATTTGATGAAGAAAATGAGGTGATTACACGATGGATACCCGCTTAAACTATCAAACATTGATTAAAAATATATTACTTGATTATGCTCAATATAAACCGGCTTATGGTGAAATTGAGCCACATGTCGTATTTGACGAACAGCGTGTCCGTTATACGCTGTTAGAAATGGGCTGGGATAATAAAAAATATATTCATGATTGCATTATTCATGTTGAACTGATTAACGACAAAATTTGGATTCAATACGACGGTACAGAAGAGGGTATTGCCACAGACTTAGTTGAGGCTGGTGTACCTAAATATGATATTGTACTTGGCTTTCGGCCACAAAAACTGCGTCAGTACACCGGTTTTGCGGTAGTGTGAATATAACGCTTTTAGCGGCGTAACTCAACTGAGCACCAAACAACCCCCTGTGATCGCTCTCCATGAGTCTGGGACGCTGGCGCGTGGCAACGAGGTGAAAATTTAATGAGCATTGACACACCCTCAAAACCCTTTATAAAATGGGCAGGAGGAAAATCCCAACTGATTGGGCAACTAAAATACCCCATAGAATTAAAAAAAGGCATAATAAAAAATTATTATGAACCGTTTTTAGGTGGCGGCGCCGTTTTTTTTGACATCATCAATCATTATCCGGTGAAAAATTTTTATTTATCTGACATAAATCAAGAATTAATCTTGGTTTACCAAGTCATTCAAAAAGACGTTTCAACACTCATTGACTTATTACAGACTTATCAACAAAAATATCTCACTTTAGATCAAACCAAAAGAAAAGCCTATTTCTATGAAATAAGAGACAAATACAATAATAAGCCACTATCTAAAATAGATAGAGCGACACAAATGATTTTTTTAAATAAAACCTGCTTTAATGGATTATTCAGACTGAATAAAAAAGGAGGCTTTAATGTGCCTTTTGGCGACTATAAAAATCCGAAAATTTTAGATGAATCCAATTTAATAAATGTCTCAAAGTCTTTACAAAAAGTGGAATTGAAAGTCGCCGATTTTAGAGACTTAGAAAAAGTGGTAGCCACAGAAGAGTCCTTTATTTATTTCGATCCACCTTATCGTCCATTAAATAAGACTTCAAATTTTACAAACTATAGCAAAACCAACTTTGATGAACAAGCACAAATCAGCTTAGCTAACACCTTTAAAGTCTTAAATGACAGAGGCGCAAAATTAATGCTAAGCAATTCTGATCCTAAAAATGTTGATAAAAAAGATAATTTTTTTGAAACACAATATGCGGGTTTTAACATTCAAAGAGTATTAGCAAACCGGATGATAAATAGTGTTGCGACTAAACGAGGCAAGATAACAGAATTATTAATCACGAATTATCCGAACCCATGAACAGTAATCCTTGGAAAGAAATTTTTGACAAATACAATATTCAAAAACACATGAACGATAAGTACGAATCATCGAGTATGATATGCTATGGCTACGATAAGCGACATTATTGCACAAATGAAACAGAATCCAAAAGAGGTTCGCTTTAGTGATTTGTGCAAGGTATGCGATCATTTTTTTGGTGAAGCTCGCCAAAATAGTACAAGTCATCGAGTGTACAAAACCCCTTGGAAGGGCGATCCACGGGTCAATATCCAAAATGCCAAAGGTAAAGCTAAGGCATATCAAGTCAAACAGGTGCTGAAAGCGATTGAAAAAATTGGAGACTGATGATGGATAAATATACCTATCGTGTCACTTGGGCTGAAGAAGATGGTGAGTACGTGGGATTGTGTGCAGAATTTCCTAGTTTAAGTTGGCTGGCAGAAACGCCAGACGCCGCTTTTAAAGGCATTCGTCAAGTGGTTGATGACGCTGTTTCCGATATGCAAGCCCATAATGAGTTAGTGCCAAAACCGATTGCTACTAAACAATTTAGTGGCAAGTTTATGGTGCGTGTTCCGCCAGATATTCATCGAGCTCTAGCTATACTGGCAGCAGAATCAGGTACAAGTTTAAATAGCTTAGCAAGTGCTAAGCTATCACAATGACAACTTTTTTCTCTTTTTTCTGGTTTTTACAACGAACGTCCTGGATTAGGGGAATAAACGGATTGTTAAAGACTTTAAAATAGCAGACATTTTTATTTAAAAAAAACAGGCATGACTCAATCCGTTTCTTCCCCAAATCCGTTGTACTAGACTTTGTTTAAAAAAAACAGTGCAAGCTACGCCCTACACTCCTGCTATAATTGTTCTCGCCTGACGCTCCGCGTCGCGCACTCAAACCATGTAACATAAGGAAAAACAAATAGAAATGACTGCACAATTAAATATGGCAGGGCTCCTGCCGGAAATACTACTACTCACAATGGCCTGTATTATCCTAGCCATTGATGCCTATCTACCCAAAAATTTGCGACATTTAACCTATCAACTGAGTCAAGGCACATTAATAGGTACCGCCCTACTACTCCTCGCCACTGCCCCTGATCAACGAGTGTTAGCGATGAATGACATGTTTGTTAATGATCCGATGAGTGCGGTGTTAAAACTCTTTATCCTCCTCATCGTCTTCGTAGCCTTTATCTACTCGCAAGACTATTTGCGTGATCGCAAACTCTTCAAAGGCGAATACTTCGTCATAGGGCTCTTTGCCGCTTTAGGCATGATGATCATGGTATCCGCCCACAGTCTGCTAACCGTCTATCTTGGCTTAGAACTGCTCTCCTTGTCTTTATACACAATGGTTGCCATGCACCGCGAATCACAAAAAGCCTCAGAAGCCGCGATGAAATATTTTATCTTAGGTGCCCTAGCCTCCGGCATGTTGCTATACGGCATGTCCATGTTGTACGGCATCACTGGCACACTGGATTTAACTGAGCTTGCCCAAACGATTCGTCAAATCGCAGACGATCACACCGTCTTAGCAGCACTGACACAAAGCCTCAGTGGCATTCACAATGATAACATCGCCGTCGTTGTGATCGGACAACACCTTAATGAATCTGCGGCTAATAGCACCACCTTAACCGCTATTGCACAAATTCTGGCAGAAAATAGCGATAATAGCGTTGCCTTAGCCGCTATCAATCCCATCATCGACCAAACCCTACAACAATACACAATACTGCTATTTGGCTTAGTCTTTATCATCGTCGGCTTAGCCTTCAAATTAGGAGCCGTCCCATTCCATCTCTGGATACCCGACATCTACCAAGGCGCACCAACTGCCGTGACCTTATTTATCGCCAGTGCCCCGAAAATTGCCGCCTTTGCCATGTTAATGCGCTTACTCGTCGATGGTATGCAAAATTTACACGCCGATTGGCAAGACATGCTCATCTTACTCTCCATCCTCTCCATGGCGATTGGTAACATTATTGCCATAGCCCAAACCAATATTAAACGCATGTTAGCCTACTCAACAATTGCCCATGTTGGCTACCTCATGCTTGGCATCATAGCGGGCACACAAGCGGGCTATGCCGCCTCCATGTTTTATGTCGTCGTTTACGCACTCATGACATTAGGCGGCTTTGGTATGATACTTTTGCTCAGTCGAGCCGGCTTTGAAGCGGAGCGACTTGACGACTTTAAAGGCTTAAACGAGAGAAATTCTTGGTATGCCGCGCTCATGCTAATCCTGATGCTCTCGATGGCAGGCGTACCGCCCATGGTTGGATTTTGGGCAAAATGGTCCGTCTTGACGCAAGTTATACAAACGGGTTTTGTCTGGTTAGCCGTCGTCGCCGTGATATTTGCCATCATAGGGGCATTTTACTATTTACGAGTCATCAAGCTGATGTATTTTGATAAGCCTGAAGACACGACACCGATTGAAGCGGGTATGGATATGCGCGTCGCGCTGAGTGCCAATGCTTTGATAATATTATTGCTGGGATTGATGCCGCAAACCTTGATGGTGGTATGTTTGGGCGCGTTGGGCGTTGCTTAAATAATAATGGAGTGCAAGACGTACCTTGCACTCCTGACCATCCTATCAGGAGAACTTCCCATTATGAAAACCTTACTCAAAAAACTGCTCGTGATTGGTTTCACGATTTTTATTATATCCGCCGCTCATGCCCAGAATCCTCTTCAACTCATAACCCCTCATGGGGATGCGTAACCCCCTCTCTTTATGCCATTTTTAGCGACTATCTTCTTCTCTCTTAAAAAAAAAATCGCTCCAAACACACATCATCTAACTTCGATATCCTACTCGATTTACTTTACTCACGACTGTAGTTTTAACCATGTTAAAATTATGGAAATATCCTTATAACACCTCGAAATCACTCTTATGACGACGAGATTCTTGTCGCTTTACTTTCCCTTTACCGGACTCATTTTTCTCCAAATGCACAACATTAACATTATGGCGATTTGCACTCGTAATTTCCACCAGCCGATCTCCGACTATCATTAATCGGCTCAACTCGCTTCGCAATTTGATCGCCTGCGCCTCCGTTATATCGCCTGAAAATACAGAATATTGTGTATGTTCCAAATAGCGGCGCAACAGTTTTTTAAATCGCTCTGTCCGTTTAGCCTGAACATCATAAGTCATCAGCATGTACATTGTCTACACCTTTTTCTTGAAAGATTCATACTCTGCAACACCCATCAAATGACGTTCAATATTCAACGCCTCTCGATACAGCCACTCCCGAAAAGTATGCCCCTCATATTGTTCTTCTAAGCGTATCGAAAATTGTTCCACCACATTGCGCCGCCCTGTCTCCGTCAGTAAACACACTCCCTCTTTCTGATCAAAGCAATTATCGTTTAACATCTTTTTACGCACCAGCTTGAAAATCAATGCGTGACTCAAAATCGGCTTAAACGGCTCAGATAAATCAAGGCTTAACGAGGAACGCCCTGTGCTCGGGGTATGTAAAAAACTGAGCGTCTCCTCCAAATGTGTTTTAAACGTCTCATGGCGCGTCACTGTATAAACCAACTGATTAATAAAAGAAATCAGGCAATTGATTGGATTATTAGGCGGGCGGCGCACACGGGGGAGAAAATCTAAGCGTTCATCAATTTCTTTCCAAGCCGCATAGTAAATCTGATGCAAATTACCTTCAATACCCATCAATTCTTCAGACGTTTTTGCACTATCAATACGATAGATCATACGCATCATTTCTTTGAGTGACGGTGACAAGTTTTGATTGCCCCGCATGTTATGGGCTGCACCGCGTACAATTTCACGGGCAATCGCCATACGTTGTTCATCGTCAAGAATTAATTTAGCTTGTTCCAATTTGACGCGCCCAGAAGGATTTTGCTCTATGGGTTCAAAAGCACCCTTAAAATAGCCATAATAGTCGAACACTGAAAGACGCACGCCATTTTTGCCGCACAGTGTCAGCAATTTCGTGTTTAAGCTACTTTCACCCAATAAAACCACATGTCTAATTTTTTCGATGGGAAATGGTTTAGTCCGCCCACCGACTGTGATTGCCAAAGTATTTTCACGCCGTTTTAATTTAGCTTCACGAGAAATAAAAAGTGTTTCCATTTTTTAATACGCCTGTTTTTATAGTAGGACGCAGAGCGTCCAGTCAGGCATTCCCACGCAGAGCGTGGGAACGAGAATACGGTTTCATGGGCTGTCGGGGCGAACCTGCGTGTTCGCCCTGGCTTAACTTAATGGCATTGCCTTCTAAAATGCAATCCCTGTAGTTGTGTTTTTTAGCCTCGATTTTCAAAACAGCTAAAAAAAGCCCAAAGCCCAAAGCCCAAAAATATTGGTTTTGACTTATCCCTTCTTAAATGCAATCCCTGTAGTTATTGTTATTGTTTTTTTGTTTTGACTTATCCCTTCTTAAATACAATCCTTGTAGTTATTGATTATTAAGATAAGATATAATAACAAATTTAAAATCAGTCAAAATAATATAATGCAACCAGAACAAGTCAAAAAACTAATAGAAACCGCCCTACCCGGCGCACAAGCCGAAATCAAAAGCGATGATAATACCCATTTTGAAGCCATCGTTATTTCTGAAGACTTTGCCAACAAAAGCACTGTCAAACAACATCAAATGGTCTATGGAGCACTAGGCGATAGCATACAATCAAACGATATCCACGCCCTCTCTCTCAAAACCTACACGCCACAAGAATGGGAAAACCGGCGAAAAAATGGATAAGTTACTGATTACAGGTGGAAAAACACTCAATGGAGACGTTCGCATTTCTGGCGCTAAAAATGCGGCTTTACCCATACTCGCGGCGACTTTATTGGCTGACACGCCCTCCTACATTAGCAATGTGCCCGATTTACAAGATATTACCACCATGATGAACTTGCTAGGAGAGATGGGGGCCAATTTGACCGTAGATAATGAAAAAATTGAGGCTAATAGTAGCAATATCCATAACTTTACCGCCCCTTATGAAATGGTTAAAACCATGCGGGCTTCCGTTTTAGTTTTAGGACCATTATTAGCCCGTTTTGGAAAGGCGCATGTCTCGCTACCAGGGGGATGTGCCATTGGAGCACGCCCCGTCAATTTACACACCCAAGCATTAGCAGCCATGGGGGCTGATATTCGTGTTGAAGGCGGTTATATCACAGCCCAAGCTAAACGCTTACATGGTACAACTTTATGTATGGATGTAATCACCGTCACAGGTACCGAAAATATGATGATGGCGGCAAGCTTAGCCGACGGAGTCACCGTGATTGAAAATGCAGCGCGTGAGCCAGAAGTGGTCGATCTCGCTAAATTATTAAACCGCATGGGCGCACGTATTGAAGGGGCGGGTACCAGCACCATACGCATTCAAGGCGTAGAAAAATTATATGGTGCTCGCCACCAAGTTTTACCTGATCGCATTGAAACGGGCACCTATTTAGTAGCGGCAGCGATGACGGGCGGACGGGTTAAAGTTAAAAACACGGATGCCAGTTTACTGGATGCTGTGTTGCTGAAATTGCTGGAAGCGGGCGCAACCATTAGCAGGGGAGATGATTGGATAGAATTGGACATGCAAGGGCGGCGGCCTCGCGCCATAGATATATATACTGCCCCCTATCCAGCTTTTCCGACCGATATGCAGGCACAATTGACCGCCATGAATGCCATTGCCGATGGTGTGGGCATGTTGACCGAAAACATTTTTGAAAACCGCTTTATGCATGCCTCGGAATTGCAACGTATGGGGGCTAACATTCGCCTAGAAGGCAATACGGCTATCGTCAAAGGCGTTGAGCGATTGCAAGCGGCACCTGTGATGGCGACAGATTTACGTGCTTCAGCGGGATTAGTATTAGCCGGTTTAGTGGCAGAAGGCGATACCTTAATAGATCGTCTTTATCACCTTGATCGAGGTTATGAACGAATTGAAGAAAAACTCACCCAATTAGGGGCACAAATTCGCCGTGTCTCGGAATAAAATCAAAAAAAATGTTAAAAATTGCACTCTCTAAAGGTCGGATTTTCAAAGAAACCTTACCCTTGTTGGCGCAGGCGGGCATTGAGCCCATTGATGATCCTGAAACCTCACGCAAACTCATTCTCGATACTAACCACGATGATGTGAAACTGGTGATTATTCGCGCCACAGATGTGCCAACTTATGTAGAATATGGAGCAGCCGATGTCGGCGTGGCGGGCAAAGATGTGTTACTGGAACAGGGGGGCGATGGATTATATGAGCCTGTCGATTTACAAATTGCCCGTTGCCGCTTAATGGTTGCAGGACCAAAAAACGCGCCGCCACTCCGCAGACGCTGTCGTATTGCCACCAAATATGTTAAAACGACTCAAAGCTACTACGCTGAAAAAGGGGAACAAGTGGAAGTCATTAAATTGTATGGCTCCATGGAATTAGCCCCGTTAGTCGGCTTAGCAGATCGCATTGTGGATGTGGTGGATACCGGAAATACCTTACGTGCCAATGGCTTAGCACCCTTAGAACATATTGCTGACATCACTTCACGTTTAATCGTCAACAAGGCGGCGATGAAAATGAAACACGCGCAAGTTAAATCTCTGATTCAACAATTGCAAGTGGCTGTTAATATGAGTTCAACTTAAATTCGACGCAGAGCGTCGATGCAGGCATTCCCACGCAGAGCGTGGGAACGAGAAAATTATTGTAGGGGCAATCCCTTGTGGTTGCCCTTATGTTTTGAAAATTGCCTTATTCCTTTTTTTGATTACAATATAAACCCAATGCGTGGGAACGAGAAAATTATTGTAGGGGCAATCCCTTGTGGTTGCCCTTATGTTTTGAAAATTGCCTTATTCCTTTTTTTTGATTACAATATAAACCCAATTTATAAAAGTGCAAAATAGATATGAAAGAGAAAATGCTGTATTCACCCAATGAGGTGCATGAATTGATTTCCAAAGGTGCCGCTGTTTTATTTGATATTAGGGATGCCGAAGATTATAAGGCAGGACATCTCCCCGGTGCCGTGAATGTGCCAGATATTTTTTATTATCTGAGTGAGACGACACCGGCTGGTTTGGATGCACTGCATCAAAAATTTCAAGATATTTTTTCCAAAGCCGGCTTATCAAGTGACAAAACGGCGATTGTCTATGAAGATTGTTTGGATACTCGCTATGGCGGTTCTTGTCGAGGATATTGGTTGCTCAGTTACCTTGGGCATCCTAATTCAGGTATTTTAGACGGTGGACTTAAAGCTTGGCTTGATGAAAATTTGCCGGTGGAGAATGAAGAGCTTATTCCTGAGCCTGCTGAATTTTCATTGAACCCGCAATCTCACCTCATGGTAACGAAAGATGAGATGCTTAAAGCGATACAAACGCCAGGCATCGTGTTACTTGACAATCGTGATAAAGTTGAGTGGGTAGGTGAAAGTTCATCACCTTATGGTGTTGATTTTGCGCCACGTAAGGGGCGCATTCCAGGGGCAAAATGGATTGAGTGGTATGACTTTATGGATCGATCACTTGCCATACCTGCCTTTAAGTCTACACAAGAAATCCAATCAATTTGTGCCGCGCAAGGCATTTATCCCGATGACGATATTATTATCTACTGTTTCAAAGGGGCTAGGGCTTCTAATACTTATGTTGCCTTAAAAAAAGCTGGTTTCAAAAAACTCAGAATTTATTTTGGTTCTTGGAATGAATGGTCCAGAGACCCTCAATTACCCATTGAAGAGGGGATACCTAACTAGAGGAAATTAATGAAATTTGCCAATATATCTCCGATCACTTGGATAGAGCTTTGGAAAAAAGTTCAACCTTATGCTGAAAAATCTGAAAATGTTGAACAAGTGGCACAAAAATTCATCGACGTCATATATGATGAATTTGAAGAGTCACTTGCTTTAGCAAGACTTTTTCTCTCTGTGCCTTATGATGATCTGCCAACATTTAACCAAAATTTTGTGAAAAATTTAGCGGGGCAATTGAATATTGAGTCGGAGCTGACAAGCACGACGCCTGTTCTTTCTCTGCTAGGCACTCGTGGGAACGAGCCAGAATGGAATGATCGTCGGCAATCACAAGGACATTTAGGCATTCCTTTGATTTCGCCAGAATTTGTAGATACAATCCCTATGGTTTCTAGGCTTTTGAATCAACTGGGATTAGGGCTGGACTGGATAAGTATGCCCAATGAAAAATTCAGAATGCAAACACAATCGACTATCACTGGCACTTTTTTGGTGCAAGATGCCAAAAATGATCGAGATGCTCAGAATAGAAGGATCATTCCTATGCAAGATTTTGTTGCGGATTATAAGGTGAAAACGGTTTTTGGTTTGGGTGGACGATATCTTGTGGGTAAGAAAAGTGTTGTCGCTGGTATCTTTTTTTCTAAAGAAACGGTAACGATAGAGACGCTCAAAAAGCTTTCCCCTATTATCAAGCCCTTTAAAGTCTCTACTATGCAGTTGTTTAAAAAAAATCAAGTCTTTTCTTAGGTGTCCAAACTTTGGGTAATTTATGCACATACATCTTGATCCGGTTGGTGGAATCGCTGGAGACATGTTTGTTAGTAGTATTATAGATGCTTTTCCTCATCTGGAAAATGCACTGTATAGCACGATTAAGAAGCTTGATATTCCGAGTGAAATCGAAATCGCGATCAAACCTTATACCGATGGTATATTGACAGGAAAGCGTTTTCAGGTCGATTTATCAGGCTTTAAAGATGAACATCATTCACATTTTCCAAATATTCAAAATAGGATATTGAAGGCCAAATTACCCACTGAAACGACTGAACGAAGTATTGAAATCTTTCGGATATTAGCCTTGGCAGAAGCCGAAGTTCATGGGACTTCTGTCGATAAGGTTGCTTTCCATGAAGTGGGTGCTTGGGATTCTATTATTGATATTGTTTCAGCGGCCTTTCTGATTAGCAATCTCTCTGTGAAAAGTTGGTCGATTGGCGAATTGCCTTTAGGAAAAGGCTTGGTAAATTCTGCTCACGGAATGCTCCCAATACCGGCACCGGCTGTCATTTCTATATTATCTGGATATCCTGTTTATTCAGATAATATAAAGGGAGAACGTGTCACGCCGACGGGTGCCGCAATAATCAAACATTTGTCGCCAGAATTCAATTATGCAAGCTTGCGATTAAAAAATCATGGGCATGGGTTTGGCAGTAAGCGATTTCCTCATATTAGTAATATATTAAGGAGTTTAGTCTTTGACTATTCGACGCATAATGATGAATCCATTGCTTTAATTAATTTTGAGATTGATGATCAATCGCCTGAAGATTTAGCCGTCGGTTTAGAACACTTACGTGAGTTGGAGGGTATTATTGACATTTCTCAAAATATGTTGATGATGAAAAAAAATCGTGTCGCCACTGGTATTCAAATATTAGCTGAGCGAGAAAAGTTAAATCATGTGATTAAACATTGCTTTATTCAAACGAGTACCATTGGTTTACGCTGGCAATTTGTTAATCGTGCGACCTTAAAACGCTCTATTCATAATGTTAAAAATATGCGAGTTAAATGTGTCGAGAGAGCTAATGAAACAACGGCTAAAGTGGATATTGATGATTTAAGCTCAGTTTGTTCCTCTTTTGCCGGCAGAACAAAGTTAAAAAATTCACTTGAATTAGAAGTCATTTCTAATGAAAAAAATAATCTTGGAACAATTTGAAAAAAGCTATTCTAAGTATAATCAATTGTTGATTGCGGTGAGTGGTGGCGTCGATAGTATGACTTTAGCTTATGTCGCTCATAAGATATTTAGTCAGACAAAAATATATCATGCGATTTCGCCAGCCGTTCCAGATGGTGCCACTCAGCGGGTAAAGGCGTATGCCGATAAATACGCTTGGCATTTAGTTTTAATCAATGCTGGCGAATTTGATGATGTGACTTATGTCAATAATCCGGTGAATCGCTGTTTTTATTGCAAAAAAAATTTATATCAGGCGATCTCTAAAAGAGAAAATGGCGTTATTTGTTCTGGTGCAAATGTTGATGATTTGTCTGATTATCGTCCAGGGCTTGATGCCGCGAAACTATTTCAGGTTGAACATCCTTGGATAAGGCTTGGTGTCAATAAAGAAAAAATTAGACATTTGGCGAATTATTTTGGTTTGTCTGACATACAAGATTTGCCCGCATCGCCTTGTTTATCTAGTCGGGTAGAAACTGGCATTCGTATTATTCCAGAAACGTTATCATTAATTTCACAATGCGAATCGGCTATTAAAACTATGATAGAGGTTGATACCGTTAGGTGCCGGGTTCAAAAAGAGAAAATTACGATTGAGCTAGATCAGATAACGCTTGAGAAGTTAAAAGATATAGAGCGGAAAAATATAAATTCACTGTCTATCCGCCTGTTTGGTGACAATTGTTCTATAGCTTCTTATAAAAGAGGGAGTGCTTTTTTAAGGTGAAAAATAATCACTCAAAATTAGACTTTGATCGTTTTTCACGTATTGGTTTAGAGGAGGCGATCTATTGCGAGTTTAAAACGGGCGTACTTGTCAATGAAATACTTAAACAATTTCTGACAAAAAATAAACATTGTCTATTGACAAGACTCTCAGAAGATAAACTCAATCAAATAGATTCTTTAATCCAAAAAAAGATAGAGTATTGTTCAATATCGAATACTGCATTTTTTAATTTTCCTGAACATAGCCTATCTCAAGACAAAAAAGTGGCCGTACTTTGTGCCGGAAGTTCTGATCTTTCAATCGCCTACGAAGCAATCAGAACTTTAAGCTATTATGGCAAAAATTCGTTAAACTTATTTGACATAGGCGTATCAGGCTTGTGGCGTTTAACCGAGAAACTTGAACAAATACAAAGCACATCTGTTGTTATTGCGATTGCAGGCATGGAAGCGGCGTTGCCAACGGTGTTAGGCGGATTGATTTCTCAACCGATTATTGCGGTGCCAACTTCGGTGGGATATGGTGTCTCTAAAGGCGGACATACTGCGTTAAACGCACTATTGGCAAGTTGTAGTTCAGGTATTACGGTGGTTAATATAGATAATGGTTATGGTGCTGCATGTGCCGCTTTACGCATATTAAAACGCCCAAGATAAATCTTAGACGCCTATTTGCCTTATTTTTGAGTAAAATTGTGAATCAGACGACGTTCTTTTTTTGTAGGACGTCCCGTCCCTTGTGGGCGTAACGCGGCTGCTTGACGACGTAAATCGGCAGCTTGTTCACGACGTTCGATGCTTTCCTGTGTTTCTTTATATAACAACGCCGCTTCTGGAGCACCGCGACGTTGTTTAGAAAGTGCCTGCACAATCACGGTGCGCTCAATATAACCCGTGCGAATTTTCAATTCGTCACCGATATGCACTTCTTTAGCAGGTTTAGTGCGCTGTTGGTTGAGGTAGATTTTATTTTTTGTCACGGCCTCTGTCGCTAAACGACGAGTTTTAAAAAAACGCGCCGCCCATAGCCATTTATCTAGTCGAATTTTAGAAGTTTCCATTATTAGTTATCCGTGTTTTGTAGGGTGCGTCCTACGCACCTTTTGAGCGTCAGGGTGCGTAGGACGCACCCTACAAATA
>JALXAQ010000174.1 GCA_026991885.1 Thiotrichaceae bacterium | reverse complement strand
AATTGGGGCTTTTTCAAGCCCTTAATCTTTATTTTCAGTGCTCTCATTTATTAGCACCTCGATTGCTATTTTAACCCGTTATCAAAAAAATTAAATATACCCCGAACCATCAAGTCAAGTCAAGACTTAAACTGAGTGCGGAGCGACGCTGTGTGTGACAACACTCAGGTAAACAGTTATCAATACTTATTAATAGTTATCAATACTTTTATGTACTATAAAACCTCATCTGTCAAGAGGTCGTCTGGTTAATGGGGATGTGAGGCAAACCGACCAGACGAGGACATCGGTTTTTTCGGGGACGTCATCCCTAGCCTCACGAAAAGTAATATACCTTATCTCTTTTAATTTAGCAATAAATTTTTTTTTTTTTTTTGCCTAACTAACATTGAGCCGGTCAATTGTGGTATTTTGGAGTCTGCGAGATTATTTAATTATAAGGTGATAACAATGCCAAAAGTCACATGGCCTCATCAAGAGGCAAAACGTTTACGCGCTGTCGCGTCAAATTCAGATAAACCCATTATTTTTGAAACCGGTTATGGTCCATCGGGCTTGCCACATATCGGTACATTTGCTGAGGTGGCTCGGACAACTTTTGTTATTCAAGCGTTGCAACACGCATTTCCTGATGCTAAGGTGCGTTTGATCGCCTTTTCTGATGATATGGATGGCTTAAGAAGTCTGCCCGAAAATGTGCCTAATCATGATAAATTGCGCCCGTTTTTGGGGATGCCTTTATCTTCTATCCCCGATCCGTTTGAACAAGCCGCCAGTTTTGCTGATTATATGAATGGACAACTCAAACGGTTTTTGGATTCTTACGGTTTTGAGTATGAGTTCCACTCTTCTACTGAGTGTTACAAAAGCGGCATTTTTGATAATGGCTTAAAAAGAGTCATGGATAATTATAGCCAGATTCGGGAAATGTTTATTTCAACGATTTCTAAAGAGAAAAGAGAGGCTTGGAGTCCGTTTTTTCCTATTTGCGATGCTTGTGGCAAAATATATACGACGCGGGTTGTTGAGCTTGATCCTGATAATTATACGCTGAGCTATCGCTGTGATCAGAGTAGTCAAGGCTTTGAGCCGTGTGGTCATGTTGCTACCACACCGATTATTGGGGGCAAAGTCAAAGTCGGCTGGAAAATTGATTGGGCATTGCGCTGGTACACTTTTGGTGTCAATTATGAGATGTATGGTAAAGATTTAATTAGCTCCGCCAGTATGGCGAGTAAAATTTGTTCTATTTTGGGTGCTAAGCCCCCAGTACTTTATAAGTATGAGTTGTTTTTGGATGAAAAGGGGGCTAAGATTTCCAAGAAAATCGGTAATGGCATTTCGATGGAGCAATGGGTTAAATATTCTCCCTTGGGTGCTTTGTTAAACTTTTTGTTGGCTAATCCGAATAAGGCGAGACAGATGGGGTTGCCGATTTTGCCCAAAATTGTGGATGAATATATTGAGGTGCTCCGCAAAGAGAGTGCTGATAATCCCAATTTTCATAGTTGGTTTATTGATAGTGTCCAGCACGGGCATGATGCGTCGAGCTTGGAAAATAATGAGTTGAGTTATAATTTGCTGTTCAATGTTGCCCAAAATCTGGGCCTTCGTGATGCGTCGCTGTTGTATAAGTACGCTTTAAAGTATGATCCAACGGTGGCTCAGAATGAGCGTTTTTTTAGCACACTTTGCGAAAAGGTGATTGCTTATGTGCAGGATTATGAGGCTCAGGCTTCAAAAGAGGCGTTAGTCATAGATTGGTCATACGGGCAATATTTGCCTGAACTGATTGAGGTTGTTGAGCAGACAGAGGATTTTGATAATCTGCATAGTAAGGAACTTCAAGCATTGATGTTCATTATTCCTAAAAAATATGGGTTGAGCCAGCCTGAGTGGTTTAAATTTCTTTATTCTGTGTTATTGGGCAAAGAGAAGGGTCCACGGCTTGGGCCGTTTTTGGGGATACTTGGTAAAGAGCTTGTGTTGTCTATGCTGGCCCAATGCAGAGGTCCAAGAATGGCCGACTCCTAAATTACATGATAACTGATAACTGTTAGTTGATAACTTATATGGAAGTTCAAGAATATCGTAACGCGCTTCCGCGAGGATTTTTGCTTAATGAATATGAAATAGATTCTGTGCTTGGAAAGCCAGGCGGGTTTGGTATCACTTATTTGGCAACTGATACTCAGTTACGCCAATTAGTGGCTATCAAAGAGTATCTGCCAAGTGATTTTGCCATACGTGAAGGTGTCAACACAGTTTCTATCAAATCATCTTCAGAACAAGAGTCATTTCAATGGGGTTTAAAATGCTTTATCGATGAAGTCCAAGTCCTCGCTAAATTTAATCACCAGAATATTGTCAAGGTATTACGCTTTTTTGAGGCGAACGGGACTGCCTATATGGTAATGGAATACCAGGAAGGAAAAAGCTTAACGGACTATTTGAAAGATGGGCGCACTTTAACAGAAAAAGAGCTTTTAACAATCATATTACCCTTATTAGATGGTCTCATAGAGGTACATAAAACCGGTTTTTTGCACCGTGATATTAAGCCCAGCAATATTTATATTCGCAGTGATAATATTCCGATTCTACTTGACTTTGGTTCTGCCCGTTATGTCGTCGGGCAAAAAACTCGTAGCGTTACCAGTATCGTGACACCCGGTTACGCTCCTTTAGAGCAATATGATAGTGAAGTTAAGAATCAAGGTCCATGGACTGATATTTATGCTCTCGGAGCGGTGATGTATTACGTTATCAGTGGTGAAGCGCCACCCGCTGCAACCCGTCGCATAATGAAAGATCCAATGATTCCCGCAGTTAAGGTAGGAAAGGGTAATTATAACAATCGCTTATTAAAAGCCATTGATTGGGCCTTAGAACTCAGCGAAGAAGATAGGCCACAGTCAATACCTCTCTGGCGGGACAAGATGTTAGCGCCTGCTCCAACTGTGATTTCTTCAGGAAAGCCTAGTTCTCAATCTTCTTGGTCGTTTATAAATGTTGCCAGCATCGCGCTGATTTTATTGCTGTCTGCTGCTGTGATCATGCTTTTCAATAAAAACATGTCTTATAACAATGAGATACAACAAGAGCGAACGGCACGTCAAAGGGTGGAATCTCAATTGGAGATTGAACGAGAACGTCGCCAAAAGAGTGAAGAAGCGATGGCTGTGCTAGCGGAGATAGGGCGTTTCAATCTCTCTGGATATTATAAGAATGTGGCAGATGTTTTGAGTATATATAAATTGCCTGGCTCTTCCAATGAAATTATAGGGGAGATAGCCTCTTCTGAGACTTGTATTAAATTCTTAGGCGATTATCGTTTTTTAAAATCACGAGTGTGGGTTAAGGTGCAATACGAACAGGTGCAGGGCTGGGTTATTTCATCTGATTTGATAAAAAATGAGGAGGGGTGCAAGGATTGAATTTCTGCGGGGTTGCCAAAATCCCGCTTCAATTTACTTGATATATCAGATCAAGCCCCTATTGTAGGGCTAATGCTTTACTGTTTTAGTCAACTATTAGAGGTAAACACGATGCAAATTGAAGTCAATGGCAAAAGTATTGAGACGGATCCCCAAGGTTATCTGGTTAATTTGTCCGATTGGAGCGAAGATTTAGCCAATGCCCTGGCTGAAAAAGATGATCTCGTTCTGGGTGAGGCGCATTGGGAAATCATTAATATGATACGGGCGTATTACGAAGAACACGGGACAGCGCCTGCTATGCGAAAGTTGACTAAACTCGCTAAAAGCGAATTGGGGGCTGAGAAAGGGGATAGTAAGTATCTTTATTCGCTGTTCCCTTATGGTCCAGGTAAACAGGGTTCGAGATACGCCGGTTTGCCGAAACCAACGGGTTGCGTTTAAACGCTGTCCAAGAAATCCTATTTTTTGAAAAAATAGGATTTCTCATGAGTAGGCTCTATCAATCTCACTCGTCAGTTATAAGTACCGAACCATGAATTATCGGAGACAGTACTTATCACGCACCTTTTAAATCATCTAAATATACCATCCATAAATATCAAGGGCGACATGACATTTTTCTCCATAAAGTGTAGAATAACCCATTCTATCAGCAAAACTGAAAACACAGGAAATCATCATGTCTCATCAATTACCTCTTGGATTGTCCGACTTCAAAAAACTCCGTGAAAACGGTGCTTACTACGTGGACAAAAGTTTATTTATAAAAGAAGTCATCAACCGTCCCACGGAAGTCTTGTTACTCCCCCGCCCCCGTCGTTTTGGCAAAACCTTGAATCTCTCCATGCTCCGCTATTTTTTTGAAAAACGAGAAGAGAGTTTGGCTCATCTATTTAAGGGACTGTTCATTGAACAAGACACAGACGCGATGCAGCACCAAGGGCAATATCCCGTCATTTTTCTGAGCTTCAAGGATTGTAAGTCCAGCGGAAAAATGTTTTGACCAGATTCGCGGTTTGTTAAATCGGGTGATTGTTTTACTTGACGAATATGATACGCCCATCCATGCTGGGCATGAATATGGATATTATGAGGAAATTGTTGTCTTTATGCGAAATTTCTTAAATCGGAGAACTTTTGCCTCGGAAGGATTTTCAGAAGATGAGTTGATTTATGATCTCACCATTCCCAACCGGGAAGTGCGCTCGTTTTATCGCCAGACGATTCGACTCTGGATTCAAAAAACGGTGGGTAGCCAGCGCTTGGAAAATATTCGGTAAGCGATTAGAAGAAATGGTTTTATCCGTTTTGAGTTACCATGACACCGCTGGTGATGCGCCGGAACAGGTTTATCATGCTTTTGTTTTGGGTTTATTGACGCATTTGAGTGATCGTTACATTGTCCGCTCTAATCGGGAATCGGGATATGGTCGTTATGATGTCTTGATGATCCCGCGTCAGCTTGAGGAGTCCGGTTTTGTTTTTGAGTTTAAAAAAATTGATCCACCCGATGAGAAGACTGTAAAAGAGGCCATGCAAAGTGCCTTACTGCACCGATAAAGGTGAAGCAATACGCCGTCGAGTTGCAGGATCAGGGCGTTAAACGTATCTGGGGGATTGGGGTGGTGGTTGATGGTAAACAGGTTTGGGTGGAGAGTGTGCAACTCTAAGGGCAACCACAAGGGATTGAAAACCTCACGTCTGCTGTAATTTATAGAAATCCTATTTTTTAAAAAAATAGGATTTCTCATGAGTAGGCTCTGTATTAAATACCTTTACTCATTTTATAGTAAATTATAGATAAATATAGATGAAGAGTAGACCGAATAATTTCAATTAATTAACGGTTTAATTATAACTAATTATTTATTTTGTCTCAATAGTCATAAAAATACTTTGAGAAAATGCACCGAGTAAAAATACTCGGTGCTTGTGCCATTTAAGGCCTCCCCCCAAGGGAAGTAAAGTACTCCTCGCGGATGTTAAATAGGTTTTTGACATCTAGCACACTTTCACGTTTCCGTTACCCTTAATGCGAGACCACAGAGCTACCGACTGGAATAACATCAGCAGGTGTGATGGCCTATCTAACTTAGTCTGTATAACTAGGAAAAGCCCAAAGTGCAAAAATACAAGCAATCGCAATTGTGCTTATAATATTGATTATATAGAAAGAAAATTTTTATAAAAAAAACGGTAGCGAGGAGAATGGAGATGCTGATTTTCAGCACCTTTCAACAATTAAAATCCGCATGAGATTGATTACCCGATTGATTTTAAAAACCTAAATAAAATGTGCTGAAATTCAGCAGCACCTGCTGAATTTCAGCATACATAAACTAAAACCTTCGCAAGGTATAACTTGCCGAACAGAAAACAAGCGTCGCGCCTTAAAGTCTGCGAGTGGTATAGTCCAAGTTTGCGAAAGATCAAAACGGTTGCTCAATTGTAATACAAGACGGGCTTGTGCTGTTCTTATTCCATCATAATAGACAAACTGGAAATTGCGTTCTTCTGACTCAATCCATAATTCGCGGCGCTCTCCAGCTACGAAAGCGTCACGACGTAGCCGTTCCAAAACAAAGATCATGCCGTAGCGTACCAGATAATAAACTTTTTTCCGGTTTTGTCCCCATCCTTGGAGACTTAAGTGTCCATAATATAAACGTTTCTCATTTTCAACCAGCACCCGTCCTTGTTGTAGAAGTAGATGATTGATTTGACGTTCAAGGGTTTGAATATCTTTCTGACTTAAGTAATATGAATCTTCATTCAAGCAGCATGAGCGATGCAAAACATCTAGCAGGCTAATGTCTGGCTCATGCTCTAATGGCCATTCAAATAGATGCCGCCCCAACAATTTATTGAGGCGAGTAAATTGAAAAAAGGCTTTCCGAACGGTTTCAGGCGTTAAAACGAGGACTCGTCGATCCCCTGCCAGCGAAAGTTGGATGGCTTGTTTCATAGTTTTTTGATAAACACTTGGCGAATACCATTAATGACTTGCTCAATCAACGGATCAGATTTATGTCCCTTAGCATTCGCTTCATCAATCGCTGACTGAATGGCCGTTCCAAGATCAGTGACCATTTCCCCCAATTTATTTAGTACACGTATCTCTAAGCCATAATCAATTTCAATCACTTGTGAAAAGTTGATAATTTCCTGATAGTTTTCCTGATAGGTACGCACTCTAGTGGTCGAATCTTCTTCATAAGGAACGTAGCGAACCTTTGTCTCCTCATGCTTTTCTTTTTGATGGGCAAAAGCTGGACGATCATCAATCTTGGTATTGGGAACAATTTTAGGATTACGGCGCGGTAATTTGTGTACTAATTCTGTTAAGACGGCATAAGCATCTTGCAAGGCTCTCAACTGAGGTACCGTTAAATCCGCCTCGACACCCTGCCAGTTGAAATGACCGGTATTATGTGAATTAGCCTGCTGTCTAGCCCCATGTTGCTTAACCACTTCAACAATAATGTCAAGTACATTTTTGGTGATTTCTTCCGGCGGATAATCAACATAAGTGTTGCGAACTTCCTCTAGTTTCTCCATTTGGGGAGAATAAGTAATCGTTCGCACTTCTTGCGCCCTGATTTTTTCTATCCAAGCAGATGCTTTTGCCAGTTCTCGCTTTTGTCGTGTAAAGGTTGTTTGTACCATATCGCCTATTCTCCTAATAAAGGTATGCGAATGCCCCATCTCCGAACACATCAGACTCCCCAGACGTTGCCATCGAGGGACAGAAAAGGCTTAGACTTTGCCGTCATGGCATTTTCCAGCCAATCGGATGAAAAACCGTCTGGTCAAAGCTCAAAGAGGCTTTATCGCTTTTGGCGCACCGCTTTTCTCAGCACTCACCCTTCGGCTCATCATTGATATAGCTAATGTCCGAAAAAAGCCACCTGATAACGGCTCTCCTAGTTACTAAAGTCTCCCGATTATCTTGTTTGTTATAAGATAATCGCTAAACTCACTTATCTGAACGCTGTCACCACCGCCCAGACGCATGGATTGATTCCCGCACTGACGACCTGTGGTAGTCGCTCACCTAGCAATGGCTTTTTATAGTTTAAGAGGACGCCGCCACGCCTACGGAGATGAGAGAATCGTGGTAATTATATCTATCGCAGATTCTTTTTGATAATAGAAAAGTCATCATGCCGTGCCTGAGGCAATGCACCCGAGCCTCGGCATAGGCATTCATCCCACACGTCACAGGGTAACTGGACTCCTTTGCCGTATCGACTGACAGTGGTTTACAACCCGCTGAACTCTGCTAACCCGTCGGTTTGATTTTCCCTCTGATCTCTGCGCTTTTAGTTTTTCGAGGACCCTTTCTACCGATCCCCTACTTGTCTGGCGGAACTTTCACTCTTAAGCCATACTGATCTGCAAACTGACTCATTGAAGACCTTAAGATACCGTCTGTTTGCATTCTATTATGCTTAACGCTTATTTCTTGAACGAGACTTTTGTTCGTCGTTTCTCATTCTAGCTCATTGCCAAAAGGTCAACGAATGAGGACGACTTTTTCTGGAGGCATTGCACGGTGAGTAATAGTACTAAAATTTTAAATTGATCTCAAATTTATTTGACAAATCATTTAGGAGCATTAATACTTTTACATACAAACCCGTTGAGTGGTGAGAAATAGGAGTCCAAGATTTATCTTGGACAAAAACAGGAGACTCTGTTCATGACAAAAACTATTAAAAACAAAATATTAAAAATTATATTGCCGTTAATGCTCAGCAGTGTGCTAGGCGCGATGGCTCAGGCGGCGACGATTAATGTCGGTGGTGGCTGTAGTCTGGTAGATGCTATCACTGCGGCTAATAGCGACACAGCCACGGGTGGCTGCTCTGCCGGGAGCGGGGCGGATACGATTGAATTGGAATCGTCAACGACTTACACTCTGACGGCGGTTAATAACAACGCTGATGATAGCGATAATGGTCTGCCTTCGATTACCACTGAGATAACTATCAATGGCAACGGCTCGACTATTTCGCGGGATGAAGCGGCGCCTGATTTCCGTATTCTCCACGTTGCGGAGACAATAGGCTCACTGACCCTCAATGAGCTTACGATCCAAAATGGCTATCTAACAGCAAGCCGAAACTCGACATTAAAAAAAATAGGCAGTGGCATATTGAATAGGGGAACGTTGACGCTCAATAACAGCACCGTGTCGGGCAACCAGATTCAAAATAGCAGTCAATTCGAGAGTATTCTGAGTAATGGAGGCGGTATTTGGAATTCTGGTACCCTGACGCTGAACAACACTACCGTGATGGGCAACAGTGCGTTTAAGAGTTGGTGGCCGGGCGGTGTTGGTAGTAATCTTGATGAATCTGGTTCAGGGGGCGGCATTTGGAATTCAGGCACCCTGACGCTGAGCAACAGCACCGTGATGGGCAACCAAACTCATGAAAGCGGGGGCGGCATTTGGAATTCAGGCACCCTGATGCTGAACAACAGTACTGTAGAGGACAACAGCGCGTCTGGGAGCTACAACAATGGGAGTGGTGCTGGGACTACTACATCGCTTGAGGTTCGGAATGTTGGTTCAGGGGGCGGCATTTCAAATAGTGGCACCCTGACGCTACTCAACAGCTCCGTGATGGGTAACAGGACTGATAATGGAGGGGGCGGCATTTTAAATGGTGGCACCGTGACGCTGAGCAACAGCACCATAGCGGGCAACAGCGCGTTTGGGACTTACCATTTTCATTCGTTCAGTCATAACAGTGATCAAATAAATGATCAAGATACTGGTTCTGGAGGCGGCATTTCAAATAGTGGCACCCTGACGCTGACTAACAGCACCGTGGCGGGCAACGAGGCGAATTCTAAGGGGGGCGGCATTTCAAGTGATGGTGCCGTGACGTTGATCAACAGCACCATAGCGGGCAACAGCGCGTTTGGGAATTACTATCATTTTTTCCGGGATAAGACACATTATCCCTTTACTGAATCTGAGGAGCAAGGAACGATTGGTTCTGGAGGCGGCATTTCAAATAGTGGCACCCTGACGCTAACTAACAGCACCGTGGCGGGCAATGATGTTAATTCTACTGGGGGTGGCATTAAAAATTCTAATAGCATGACGCTGCTCAACTCCATCATTGCCAACAGTCTCAATGGGGGAGATTGCATCAATGAAGGCACCCTCAGCAGTACAAACAACCTAATTGAAGATGGCACTTGTTCATCTGCATTCCCGCCTGGGACGGCGCCTAATCTTGGCCCCCTACAAGACAACGGTGGACCAACTCAAACCTACGCCTTGCTGACTGGCAGTCCCGCCATTGATGCCGGTACTAATGACGGTTGCCCCGACACTGACCAACGCGGTGTCAGTCGTCCTATCAACGGCACTTGCGATATTGGTGCTTATGAATACCAAGGGATTCCCACCTATGTCGAACTGTTCTCATTGACAGCCACGGGCTCATATCACCCCGAATTTAATTTATATTACGCTGACATTCAGTGGGAAACTGGGCTTGAAATAGACGCTAGCCACTTTGAGATACTGAAAAGTGCCGAACCAGAAGGACCCTATCAGGCAATTCGGATTTGGTACTATGATGGGGAATACTCTCAGACTGAGCGGATTTATGCCCAAGGTGAGGGTTGGAAATATCGCGTGTTTGATCCTGATGTGAGTGCCAGCCAGACTTATTATTATCAACTCAAAGAAGTTGATATTTATGGAATAAGCACAGAACATGGCCCCGTATCTGCTACAATGCCCAATCCTTAATCATGAAGGAGTCGGCCAGACTTAGGCAACTCCAAAAAATCAATATACCACATAAGGGGCAACCATAAAGGATTGCCATATTCGCATTGAAGGTAGGGGCAATCCCTTGTGGTTGCCCTTGGTATATTATTATTTGGGAGTTGCCTTAGTATTTAACAATCCGTTTATTCCCCAAATCCGTTGTACTAACATTAAATTATCATGTACTCACTACTTCGCCCTTTACTTTTCAGGCTACCACCAGAAACAGCCCATCATTTGAGCCTGCACAGCCTCAAGGCACTTCATCGTCTTAAATTAAGCAAACTATTTTTTGGCAAAATGCGCCCCGCGCCCTGCACCGTCATGGGTTTGAATTTTCCCAACCCCATCGGACTCGCTGCTGGCATGGATAAAAATGCCGAATATATTGATAGTCTTGCAGCCTTGGGCTTTGGATTTATTGAAGTGGGCACCGTCACACCGCGCCCTCAACCGGGTAATCCTCAACCCCGTCTGTTTCGGCTACCAGCCGCACAAGCCTTAATTAATCGCATGGGATTTAATAATCAAGGGATTGATAGGCTACTAGAAAATGTTCAAAAAGCACGTTTTGACGGCATACTTGGCATTAATATTGGCAAAAATTTTGACACGCCTTTAGAAAAAGCGGTCGATGACTACTTAATAGGCTTGCACAAAGTCTATCCCCATGCCGATTATGTCACCGTGAATATTTCTTCTCCCAATACGCCGGGGTTGCGCCAGTTGCAACAGGGGGATGAATTAGAGCGTATATTGAAACCCTTAAAACAAGCCCAACAGCAACTGGCAACTGAACACAATAAATATGTGCCACTGGTCATCAAAATCGCGCCCGATTTGAGCGAGCCAGAGTTGACAATCATTGCTGACAAATTATTGGCTTATGATATAGATGGCGTGATTGCTACCAATACAACCCTATCACGGGCAGGGGTGGAAAATTTGCCTTATGCCAATGAAAAGGGTGGCTTGAGCGGTGCCCCCTTATCGGCGCGTGCTACCCAGATAGTGCAACAATTAAGTGCGACACTCCAAGGCAAAATCCCCATCATTGCAGCCGGGGGCGTGATGAGTGCTGCTGATGTCCAAGAAAAAATCAAAGCAGGGGCCAGTTTAGTGCAGATTTACACCGGATTGATTTATCGTGGCCCCGCCTTGCTTAAAGCTCTTTGCGTGCATTAGCAAAAGCTTCAGCCATGACACTCGTAAAGCCTGTCTCTTGCTGTTGATGACGGTCGGGTTTCTCAGATACTGTTCTTGTCGCTGGTATTGAAATTGGTTTTTTCCCCTTACGCGGTCTTTTACGACTCACCTCTTTCTTTTTAGGGGCAGAACGCTCAAGCTTTTTCTCTTCCAAACGCATGGATAAGGCTATCCGCCGCCGTTTTAAATCAACTTCCAACACCTTCACTTTCACCATGTCCCCCGCTTTCACCACCTCACGCGGGTCTTTGACATAATTTTCTGACATAGCCGAAATATGTACCAAACCATCGTGATGCACTCCAATGTCCACAAAGGCCCCAAAATTCGCCACATTGGTGACAACACCTTCTAAAACCATATCTGCTTCAAGGTCTTCCAACGTTTCGACCCCTTCTTTAAAGGCAGGTGTTTTGAACTCAGGGCGTGGATCTCTCCCTGGTTTTTCTAATTCGCGGAAAATATCGGTGATGGTGGGAACACCAAAGCTGTCATCCGTGTAATCCTCTGGCTTGAGATTTCGCAAAAACTCGCTATTGCCGATCAAGGCTTTAATGGGTTTATCCGTATTGGCGACAATGCGTTCGACAATCGGATAAGCTTCGGGATGGACGGCAGAGGCATCGAGTGGGTTATCACCATTCATAATTCGCAAAAAGCCCGCCGCTTGTTCAAAACTTTTTTCACCTAAATGGGACACTTCTTTTAAGATATTGCGATTCATAAATATCCCGTGTTCGTCACGAAATTCCACAATGTTACGTGCCAATCTCGCATTTAGCCCCGATACATGGCTCAATAAGGAAACCGAAGCGGTATTCACATCCACGCCGACAGCATTCACACAATCTTCTACCACCGCATCGAGACTGTGTGCCAAATGGTTTTTGTTCACATCATGTTGATATTGACCCACCCCGATGGATTTCGGTTCAATTTTGACTAATTCTGCCAAGGGATCTTGTAAACGTCTAGCGATGGAGACAGCACCACGTAATGATACATCTAAATCGGGAAATTCCTTTGCGGCCAGTTCTGAGGCGGAATAGACAGAGGCGCCCGCTTCTGAGATAACCAGCCGAGACAATTGCAACTCGGGATGTTGTTTCATCAAATCCGCAACTAACCTTTCGGTTTCCCGCGAGCCTGTGCCATTGCCAATACTGATTAATTCAACCTCATATTGACGCGCTAACTCAAGCAGTTTGTCAATCGACTGTTGCCATTGTTTTTTCGGTGCGTGGGGATAAAGGGTTGCTGTGTCTAACAATTTACCCGTATTATCTATGACAGCGACTTTAACACCCGTGCGTAAAGCGGGATCTAAGCCAATAGTCGTCCGCATCCCCGCAGGCGCTGCTAATAACAAATCATGTAAATTACTTGCGAACACTTTAATAGCTTCGGCTTCCGCCTTCTCACGCACCCGCGTTATCAATTGGGCATCCAAATGCAAACGAATCTTGGTACGCCAAGCTAAATGCACGGTTTCTAATAACCAAGGATCCGCTGGACGACCTTGATCTTCAATATTGAAATGTGCCGCAATTCGGGCTTCACAATAGTTGGGGGCTATATCTTCCGTTTTGTCCTGATTAAGGACGGGTAAACTCAATCGCAATATGCGCTTTTCGCGTCCGCGAAACATGGCTAAGGCACGATGAGAGGGGACCTTTTTCAGCAGTTCGTCAAAATCAAAGTAGTCAGCAAATTTCGCGCCTTTCTCTTCTTTGTTCTTTGCCACTTTAGAGCTTAATGAGGCATTTTCCCAGAGATATTCGCGCAATTCTTCTAGCAAGTCAGCTTGTTCGGAAAATTTATCCATGAGGATGTAGCGAGTGCCTTCTAAAGCTTGTTTACTGTCTTCAATCCCTTTTTCGTTATTAATATAGGCCGCCGCCGCCTCATCAGGGTCCAAGGTTGGATTTTGCAATAAATCCAATGCCAAGGGTTCCAGCCCTGCTTCTATGGCCGCTTTAGCTTTAGAGCGGCGTTTGGGTTTATAAGGCAAGTACAAATCTTCGAGGCGGCTTTTAGTATCGGCTTCGGTAATGGCCGTTTCCAATTCTGGCGAGAGTTTTTTCTGTTCGCGGATAGTATTTAAAATCACATCACGGCGTTCATCTAATTCACGCAGATAGCGCAAGCGTTCTTCTAAAGTACGCAGTTGGGTGTCATCTAAGCCGTTGGTGACTTCTTTACGATAACGAGCGATAAAGGGTACCGTTGCGCCTTCATCAAGTAAATTGATGGCCACTTCTACCTGATTTTCAGATATGGCCAGTTCTTCCGCAATGCGTTGTGCGATAGTTTTCATGTTTATTTATAGTTTTGGTGAGTCAGAATAATAAGGAACTACAGGGAATCAAGGATAAGTGTTGTACTCACAGGAGTGCTAAGATTAGCTTTAGAGAGGTCATAATATTCTTGTTTAATTTCTATTCCCACCGAATGCCTAGAAAGCCTTTGTGCTGCTTGACAAGTCGTACCCGCCCCACAAAAAGGATCAAGCACCCATCCATTTTCTTGGGTAAAAAGTTTAATAAACCAAGTGGGCAATTCTTTAGGAAAAACAGCACTGTGTTGGCGATTGCCGGTTTCTGTCGCTAAATGTAAGACATTAGTGGGATAAGCCATTTTTCGAGCCAACCAGTTTGACACATTTTTGCCAAACCCACTGCCAACTTTTGAGGTATCACGAGTTTTATCCGTCTCACTTAAATTTTTAAGGCGTTTTTTTGCCCAGTCGCCTATCGGCACCATCACGGTTTCTTGATACATGTTAAATTTTTTAGTTTTATTAAATTGCAAACAACGCTCCCATGCGTCTCTAAAACGATTTGGCCATTTGCCGGGAAAACAATTTTTTTTGTGCCACATAAATTCTTCTGTCCATAACCAGCCTTGTTTGCGTAATTCTAAAATTAATTCAATCACATAAGTATGTCTTTCACCCTGAACCACTTTTTCTTTGAGATTTAAAATAAATGTGCCCGTCGGTTTTAATACCCGTAACATTTGTTGCGATCTTGGCAAAAACCAAGCAACATAGTCATCAGGCTTAATCCCACCATAACTATTTGCCCGACTGTCAGCGTAGGGTGGCGAGGTGATGATTAAATCAAAAAAGTTGTCTGGATAGGTGGCTAAAATTTCCAAACAATCTCCAAAATGAATGTCTGATTTTATTTCTGACATGGTTTTATTTCTTCTGTCCTGCCCAATCTTGTGCAAATTGCCAAGCTGCACGCCCACTCCGCGATCCCCGTTTGAGTGCCCATTGCAATGCAGCGCGTTCTATGTCATCGTCCATGTGTTGCAGCCAGTAGTACACAATCGCCAAATATTCATCTTGCGTAAAGGGATAAAATGATATCCACAAGCCAAAACGATCCGATAGAGAAATTTTCTCCTCCACCGCCTCCCCCTGATGAATTTCACTCGTCTGGGCTTCCAGATTTTCGTGCATATATTCAGGTAGCAAATGCCGCCGATTTGAGGTGGCATAAATCAAGCAATTATCGGGCGGCGCACTGATGGCTCCATCGAGTACACTTTTTAAGGCTTTATAGCTAGCATCGTCTTGCTCAAACGATAAATCATCACAAAAAATAATAAAACGTTCCGGGCGGTTATAAAAAGCCTCAACAATATCAGGTAAGTCAATCAAATCATGCTTTTCAACCTCAACCAAGCGCAGCCCTCGTTCAGCATATTCATTGAGTAAGGCTTTAATTAAAGATGATTTGCCTGTTCCCCGTGAACCCCATAATAACACATTATTCGCTGGTTTTTTTTGCAAGAATTGCTGGGTATTGCGCTCAATTTGTTGTTTTTGCTCATCTATGCCTTGTAAATCTTGCAAGCGGATGCGGTGGGGATGGTAGATAGCTTGAAATACGCCTGCTTGATGATTACGTTTTCGCCAGCGAAACGCAGGAATATTTTGCCAATCGGGGGGCAAGGGGGGGGCGGGAAAATGG
>JALXAQ010000173.1 GCA_026991885.1 Thiotrichaceae bacterium | reverse complement strand
TTTAAAACGTGCCGCGTGCGAAAGCGAATAACTTTGAAGAGCCCGATGCGGTAGTCCCGCACGTCGGGATTCTGTGAGGGGGCGGTTCGGGTAACTGGCCGTTCTACCTTAATGTCCCACGCACCATTAATTATCACGCACCATTAATTTAATTATTTTAAATGGTGCCGATGACGGTGCGTAGGACGCACCCTACATTCAATGCCATATCGTACCGGAAAATCCATACAGGTAGGGCTCCTTAAGCGAGATCGCGACTCCACCTGATTAATCTATAAATTCCGGGGGAGGAGCGCAGCGCTATCCACCCGACATTAGCGGTACGATATGGCATTGTGACGGTGCGTAGGACGCACCCTACATGACCAAGTCCCAAAAATCCTATTTTTTTTAAGCTATTTTAAAAATGAGAGCCAAATTTGCTTTATTCTCCTTGGAGCACATTAGCTGTACTCTATCATAATTGAAATTAAGCTATTTTAGAAATGAGGGTAATTTTTCAAGTGATTAAAAAAAAAAGAGACTAAAAACACAGAGCCTAATAAAATCAAGGCTCGCTTATTAGTTGTACTCTAATCTCGTGAAATCTATTTTGGACACCTAAATTAGTACAACGGATTTGGGGAGTAAACGGATTTAAAACAACAAGCCTCAATTCCTAGTACGAGTCATTCTTTTCAAGTGATTTAAAATCAAAAAAGAGAGTAAAAAGGCAGAGCCTAATAAAATCAAGGCTCGCGTATTTTTAGAAATGAGATGGCAATAAAATTTGGCGAGTGAGTACAACCAATGCAAAACAACGAATAAAAAAACCGGTTCAAGCTGGAACAATATATATATATAAGAGTTAAAGTTAAGCTATTTTAAAAATGAGAGTCAAATTTGGTTTATTCTCCTTGGAGCACATTAGCTGTACTCTATCATAATTGAAATTAAGCTATTTTAGAAATGAGGGTAATTTTTAAGGTGATTTAAAAAACAGAGGCTAATAAAATCAAGATTATTCAATCAGAATACAATGGATTTGCGGATTGATAATTCCTGATTCAGTAGCTAATGCACGACAAATTCATCAAGAATATTGCTATGAGTAATCAAACAAAAGATAATGCCGCTGATCGTGCGAGCAAACAGATTAAGGCGGCTAAGGAATGTTCAAATTATAACACTGATACTCAAAAATTTATTGACGACGTTAATAAATTTTATGATTCTCAGATAAAATTATATAAGGAAAAGTATAATAAAAAGGTTACGGAATATAAAGAGAAAAATTGGGCTCAAAATGACGATGACCAACCTTTTAAAGATTTTCTACAAAGGATTAAATCATGTGGACAAGATCAAGCTTTGTTTAACAAACAAGTGCAGCAAAATTGCAAACATGGAGACAATCTATTCACACTTGCCAATGTGGTGAACAACGAAGCTGGGACTTCCAATAGCAAAGCTAAAGAAGCTATTGCTTACGCATATTTAAATAGGTACTGTGGTATAGTGATAGAACCTCAAGGAGCAGAAATAAGCCACTATAAGAAGCTTAATATTTGCTTCACTAGTTTGAATGATTCAGATAAATATGTTTTTATTCCTAATTTTACAAAAAGTCTGGAAGCGGCGGGAAAAAGGTTATCTGATTCAAATCCCACTGCCAATGATCCAACCTCTGGTGCAACTCATTGGCTGAGCCCATCAGGATTGGGTCAAACCCAAAAGAGTGGCTATTATTTTCGGAAAAAATATGGAACGTATTTTCCAACGTGGGCAAGGGCAAATGATGATCCCATGGTAACTCAATATATCAAACAAGGAAATTATTATAAAAATTACAAGGAATTGAAAATTAGCGGCGTAGATGATAGTAAATTCTTATTTTACAAAGGAGCAAAGTAATTGTTGACAATTAACTTCAATAATTTTTTGGTACGACCATATTTTTTGCTGTGTTTATTTCCTTGTGTTCAGGGAGAAACTCTGCAATCCCTCTCTTTCAGTCAAGGAATCTCAGACTTTTGCGTGTCAAACAATGTGATTTATATAATTTCTGAAGATTACACGCTGTATAAATACCAACACAATGAATTAGTCAAGAAAATTCAGATTTCACAGAAAGTCCCCAAGAGAGAGCAATTATACCAACACAATGAATTAGTCAAGGAAATTCAGATTTCACAGAAAGTCTCCAAGAGAGAGCAATTCGGCTTAATTAATTTACCTAATATTACGTGCTATGCAAATAATCTGTATGTACATGATGGAGTCAATAAGGTTAAGGTGTATGATAGAGATTTCAATTTTATAAAAACACTTCCTATAGTGCCGCTTGATGGTTTCATTTATCTAGAAAACGATAAGCTTATATATACGATATATGTAAATGGTATAGGAAAAATCTATTATTATGATTTAGTTAAAAATCAAAATGTATTTATCTCAGATGCTAACAATGAAGAAGAGATTAACTATAGATTTATAACCAAAGCGGTTTTTTTTAATGACAAATATTATTTATATTTGATGTCTATGGGAAAACCTACAAATGACAATTTTTTTGTATTTGATTCAAAGTTCAAGCGTGTTAAAGGAGATAAATCAATCCTAGACGTATTCTCAGAATTTAATAATCAAAAACTCATTATCGAAAACAATACTGTTTTCTATGAAAAACTCATAGTACATTGGGATAATAAAAAAGAAGAAAGAACTTTCAAAACTATATTTTGTCGTTATGATATAGAAACTGAAAAAAACAATGACATAATCAAATTAGATAATGTAGTTGTCAAAGACTTCTTTTTAGAAAATGGCTTGTTATATTACTTAGATATTACTGATGGAAGAATATATAGCCAGCGTAGCGAGCGTAGGACGCACCCTACGCACCCTTAATCTATCAGCCCATGGATTGTGATGCGAATCGTGCAAGGTACGCCTTGCACTCCTGGGTGACATTGCCAACTTAATTAACAATTATGAATACACTTAGAGACACACTTTACCAATTAAGCTTTGCACAAGATAAACAATTATATGTTATCTTAGACGCAGCGCGTGTTGAAGCTATGCCAGCACAACTTTTCGAGTTAGAGGATGATCCGGAATATTTTTCCCTATTTTTTGACACGCCACAAGCGGAACTCATTGACGTAGCCCCTTATCTCGTTAAAGTAGATATGGAGTCGCGCCTATTAGCTTGGATGCTTGATGAAGGCTGGGGAAAAAGTTGGGGGATTTTTCTCACAGCGGCGGAGGATGTCGAATTAGAACAACTGTTTGAACATCTCCGCAGCTTTTTGAAAGTGAAAGAGCCGGATGACAAAGAATTATTTTTTCGATTTTACGATCCGCGCGTGTTGCGGATTTTTCTGCCCACTTGTAATGCACAAGAAGTCTTTCAATTTTTTGGACCAGTCGTTAAGAGTTATCTGGCGGAAAATGATGATGCTAAGACATTGTTGCAATTTAGCAAGGGTGAGCAGGGACTTGATATAAACAAGCTTGAAATAATACCAGAATGAGAAACCGCCTATCGGTATAAACAAATCTCCGCAACAGTCAGGCCAAAAAAGGAAAGGCAACTATCCTTATTACAACTTTACTGCCCTCTCTAACACCAAAGTAAACTATGACGGCGTTTTTAAATTTTTATTGAGCAGTTATAAAAAATGGCACTTATTAAACTAGAAAACGTAGGCAAAACTTACACCCATTATGCACACGGCATCGATCGTTTATTGGAAATTATGACCCACCGCCCACGCCATCAAGCTTTTACGGCCTTGCATCCCATGAATTTAAGCGTTTCAGAGGGCCAAGTTGTGGGCATTATCGGCAATAATGGCGCGGGAAAAAGTACCTTATTGAAAATCATCGCAGGCACTTTACAGTCAGATGGTGGTGGACACTTTGAAGTGAATGGGCGCGTTGCCGCCTTGTTGGAATTGGGTGGGGGCTTTCATCCAGAAATGACAGGGCGCGAAAATGTTTATTTAAATAGCACCATGATGGGCTTAACTTCAAACGAGATTGACGCGAAATATGATGACATTGTTGCCTTTGCGGGCATTCAAGATTTCATGGAACAGCCGGTTAAAACCTATTCCTCTGGGATGTTTATGCGACTCGCTTTTGCGGTGGCAACCAGTGTCGATCCTGATATTCTTATTATTGATGAAGCCTTATCTGTCGGTGATGGCGCGTTTGCCCGTAAATCTTTTGATCGCATCATGCAGTTTCGGGAAGCCCAAAAAACCATTTTGTTTTGTTCACATTCGCTATATCAGGTTGAAGCGATCTGTGATCGCGTGATTTGGCTAGAAAAAGGTCATGTTAAACTGGATGGCGCACCCAGTGCGGTAGTGAGTGCTTATAATCAATTTATTGCACAAGCGCAATCCGTGTCAAACCAATCCGAGCAGCCAGCAGCAAACACCGTCCTTGATGGTAGCGCACATTTCACTGACATTACCGTCAGCGTTGACGGCATAACGGGATCAAACTTAGAAGCTTTAAGCCTTAAGAGTGAATTATGTCTCACCATAGGCTTTGCCTCCGATCCCAAATTGCCAACTCCTAGCATCGGTTTAGTGGTACACAGCGCCGATGGGCGGATGATTACCAGTGCTGGCACAAAACATGACGGTTTGATCATTAAACGCGATGCCCAAGGACAGGCCAAAGTCAGAGTACACTTTGCTCAGTTAGCTTTATTAAAAGGAGAATATTGGATTGCGGCGTATTTGCTCTGTGAAAATGCCATCCATTTATATGAACAAGCGAATATCCCCACAAGACTCCATGTGCATCAACAGAGTTTAGAGCTTGGCGTTGTGAGTTTGCAGCGTCGTTGGGTACAAATCTGAAAGAACAATTATGATTCAAAGGCACTATGCTAATTTAGATTTTCCCCTAAACATTTATGCCCAGTGTCTGTACTTGCAAGAAGGCAGTGTGGACTATTTACACTATGGCTTATTTAAAGAAGGGGAATCAATACCTCATACCTCAGCGCGTGAAGTTCAACAACGCACCACTGACTTTTTGTTAGCCCGCTTACCTCCGCCACCTTGCCGTATTTTAGAAGTCGGCATCGGCTTAGGCACAACCGCATTAGAACTGGCTCAGCGCGGCTATACTGTCACCGGTATAAGTCCCGATTCTCAACAAGTGGCGCTAGCTAAACAGCGCGTCAAAAATAATGTTACTTTAGAATGTGTGACATTTGAGGAATTTTCTGCGCCTGCGGCAAGCTATGATGTCATTTTATTGCAAGAATCTGCACAATATATACAGTCTTTGGCACTTTTTAATAAGGCGCATGGTTTATTGGCGGAGCATGGCTTGTTATTGATAGCTGATGAAGTGAGTTTACGGCGCACTCCAACAGATGTTGCCAGTTTACCTTTGCTGACTTATACACTTGCCCAAGCGCAACGCTGTGGGTTTGAGTTGAGTGAGCAAGTGGATTTATCAGCACAGGCTGCGCCCTTTGTAGATTATTTGCTTTGGGTGATAGAAAAGCATCGTGCAGACTTAGAGCCGGCGGTATTAGATGATTTATTAAGCGTTTTACGTGAATATCAACAAAAATACCGTGAGGGTCGTTATGGCTATGTCTTATTAAAGTTTGCGAAAACGAAAGCACCGCGCTGGAAATTAAGCAGTGTGACTCCACAAGATAAAGAACCTATCAGAGCCTTATTTAGCGACGTTTTTGCACCCGAACAAATGAGTGAGGCTCTTTGGGAATGGAAATATAAACGGGGGCTAGGTATTGCTGCGTGGCATAATGGCAATATGGTCGCGCATTATGGCGCAATCATACGTGAAATCCACTATTTTGGAGCGCCTAAACTTGCGATACAAATTGCTGATGTGATGGTATCGGCTAAAGAGCGTAGCAGGTTGACACGGCGCGGTGCCTTTTTTTTAACGGCTGCCACCTTTCCAGAATGCTATGTTGGCTATGGTGCTAAAACATGGATAGGCTACGGCTTTCCCACTCAGCGTGCGATGAAAATTGCAGAACATTTAGGTTTATATGCGCCGGTGGGCAAGATGATCGAATTGCGTTGGCCATCAAGCACCGCTAAACCCCATTTGTGGACACGCATTCGCCATTTACAGCCACAGCATTTAGAAAAAAATAAATTAATTATCAATACATTATGGAATAAAATGGCTTCGTGCTTGCAAGAGGCGTTAGTGTGCGTGCGCGATTGGGACTATGTGCAACATCGCTATCTCTCACATCCGCACAAACAGTATGAACTACTTTTAATCACAAGGCGTTTGACTGGACAAGCACTGGGAGTTGCTGTGATCTTTCGTCAGGAAAAGACTTGTCACATAAGGGACTTTATTGGTGACTTAGCGCATATCCCAGAAGTGATTAAGCAAGTGCGACGTATGGCAGAGATCGGCGGTATGCAGCAAGTGATTGTATGGATAACAGAAAATTTTGCGAGCGCTTTTCCTAAACCGGTTGAACAGCATGATTTAGATATTCAAATTCCTCACAGTATCTGGTGTCAAGGAGTGCCAGCAGAAGACATTGAGGGGCATTGGTGGTTGATGAGCGGAGATACGGATTTTTTGTAAAATCCGATGAGCGACCTGTTATTTCTTCAAGCCTTCAATTCTAGCCACATTAATACTGGTCAGTTGTGCAATTTGTTCAGTAGAAAACCTTAGAGGCAATCTGTTCTGCTTGACTCAACTTAAAGCTAGGGGCAATGTAGGGCATTTTTATCCCATTTTCATTTGACATATTTTCAATATAGAAGTATTATTTTTGCATCTATATCCGCATAAGGTTTTATTATGAATCCGACGATTGGCGGTGAAATCAAGAAAACTCGCCCAGTTGTGGTCGTTAGTCAGGATGAGATGAATCGTTACTTGGAAACGATTGTTATTTGTCCTTTAACCACAACGATTCATCCAACATGGCGATTTTAACAAATGCCTTTAATTAAAGATATAGAATATTGGTTAGCTTTAGCGCATGTTCCTTTATTTCCTATTCGTTTTATACGCTTAATTCAATATTATGGTAATCCGCGTGCCGTTTTTGAAGCTAAACACTGGCTTCCTAATTGGTGTGCTGTAGAAAAGGATCTGTTATGGCTAGATCAAAAAAATCATCATGTCTTAACTTTATTTGATTTAAATTATCCATTTAGGTTAGCTGAAATTTATGATCCCCCCCCTTTATTATTTGTTAAAGGAGATTATAAATTATTGAATAATATTCAATTGGCAATTATAGGCACACGGCGAGCCAGCCACTTTGCTAGACACATTTCTTGGCAATTTGCTAAAGCTTTATCTGAGCATGGTTTTACAGTGACGGGTGGCTTAACTTTAGGTATTGAAATGGCCAGTCATCAAGGCGCATTGGCTGGCTCAGGTGAAACGATTGGGGTGGCTTTTGAAGGTTTGGGGCTTGTTAAAAATGCAAATTGTACGACTTTAGTTTCAGAAATTTCTCCTTATCAGAAAATGCCTATGACGGCTGAAACTTTTAAGCGTCGTAGTCGTCTCATAAGTGGTTTAAGTGTGGGCGTTTTAGTTATAGAAGCACCTGATAAGAGTAACGCGCTGTATTCCGTCTATTTTGCGCTGGAACAAGGGCGTGAAGTCTTTGCAATGCCAGGCTCAATATATAATCCTTTGGTGAAATCTTGTCATAAATTAATTCAAGAAGGTGCCAAATTAGTAGAAACAATCCAAGATATTTTTGATGAATTGGAGATTTATATTACTTTTCTTGATAGGCTCTAAGGCTGAATAAATGTGACAAAACGGAGCGCCATGAGTTCGCTTTGAGTTCTGTAAATGCCTCGGCATATTGTTCGATTTGTCCCATTAAATAAAATCCTCGATACTTCATAATAGCGGTGACAGCGTTACTATAATCACCATATTTCAATGGTAATTGGTAACATTGCATGGCTTGTTGTTTGAGAGTAACGACGCTACTGACGTTGACTATCCAGGTTGCTGGAACGGGTGCCCATATTTCATATAAAAATATCCGTTCTCGATAACTACGTTGTTGCCAGACGTTGAGCACCGATAAACTAACGGCGATATGATCGCGGTGATAGTCCAAAACTGAGGGAATGAATAGCCAGTCTGGAACAAAATTATCCAATATTGAGGTGAGTTGCTCGCCAATGGTTGGGGTGTATCGAAAATTGCCGTCTGCTTCGCCTAAAAATATAATATCATCAATGCCTAATAGCTTAAGGGCGGCTATTGATTCAGCTTGACGGCATTTGACGACATCTCCTTTACTATAATTTAAGGGATCACCTTGGCTACCATCCGTCATAATCACGACTTTGATATGACAAGCTTTTTGTTGCAATAAAGCCAATGTGCCTCCACAACCAAAGGTTTCATCATCGGAATGGGGAGCTATCACGAGGATATTCGCTTGTTCAGGCAAATCCAAGATTTTTGGCAAAGGACAGGCTTGCCATTGATTAAGCTGTTGGTGCCACTCTCGCCACGGAGATATTGGGGGGGTGGGGGTGGGGGGGCGAGTGAAGTTAGGTACGGGTATGCCTTGATACATGGCTAGGTAGGCGTCGGCAATGGTGCTCATATCAGGCCAATTTTGCGCCCATTGGCGGGCTTGTTGTGCCCAATATTGGCGAGTATCGGCATCGTCTAGCAAGCTTTGTAATGCCTCAACGAGTGCGAATGTATCCCGGGCGGGCACTAAACGCGCTCCACTGCCTAAGACTTCTGGCACGCCTCCAACGGCTGTACAAATACAAGGCAATCCCATCACTAAAGCTTCTAAATTAGCCAGTCCAAACGATTCTGTGATCGATGTGCTGACGTAAATATCAGCCGCCGAATAATAGAGTCCTATGTCATCGCTAATGGCAAAATCTAGGCGTTCTGCAATGTTTAAGTCGGCTGCCAAGGTTTGCAAGGCGCTACGTTCACCTTCGCCTATCAATACTAATTTCCAATGGGGATGTTGCAAGTAGGCACAAGCTTGTATTAAGGTGGGAAATTGTTTCAATTCGATAAGACGCCCCACTGCAATAATATAAATATCATCTTGCGTCCAGCCTAAACGTTGACGCGCCTCGCTTTTAGGATAAATATTTAAAACGGGGCGTGGATGATAAATGGCTTGCCAAGTGGGGGGAACGGGATAAATCGACAAGTCGCGTTCTAATTGTGCCAAGCCGCTACGTGTGGGTGTGATAACCCATTGGGCTTTTAAAAGTATTTTGGCTTCCCAACGCCGCAACCAGCGCATCACGCCCGTGCCTAAATGAATTCCTTCGTCATGAAACGCTTGTGTGTAAGCACCTAATCCGTGTTCAGTCAATCCCCATCGTGCGGTGTGACAAAGACGTAGTGAGCCAAACCAACGTATTCGCGCAAATCCGCGATAACCTGCTGCGATAATAGGATCATGGCAATGTACATGGGTATAATGCTCTCTTGCCATGACTTTGACTGCTAAACGTCCCATGTTGAGGCGTTCTAAAATGCCCCACAACAAGGGGACAAATTCGGTCTGGCTAAAAAAACGCCCAAACAGTTTGACTGATATTCTATGTAGAGAGTCCAGAATGCTAAGGCTTTTTTTACCAGCGTCTGCTTGGCACAAATAACCGACTTCAATGCCTCGCCGCGTGAATTCATCAATCAAAGGCGCTAAACTTCTGCCTAAACCATAGCGTTTGTCAGCATGGCTTTCTCGCGTAACCATGAGTATTTTCATTTCATCACTATCCAAAAAGAGGAGCCGTGTGTATCAATGATAGCCGTGAGTTGTGGATTGTCACTTAAACCGTCTTCAACTTTCGCCAAGGGGTCAAAATTTTTGTTGCCATTCATCTCTTTCTTTTGCCAAAGAGGATTCATTATTTGGCTCAAATCGGGCTCTAAAGTGATAAAAGCATTGGGCAGTATCACGTCAAACTTTTGTCCTTCGGCTAATAGATAGGCTGCTAATAAATATTGCTCCGAATAATACCTGTTTATCCATTGAGGGGGATAGTCAAAGGGGAGCACGATGTCGTGGAATTCAACCAAAACGCCGGCTTTGAGGCGGGGCAGAATATCTAAAAAGACGACGGTGGCATCTGAATTCATAAAGACGCGATGAGAGTTATCTATAAAGAGAATATCTCCCGCTTCTAATTCATCGAAAATTTCTAAGTCTAAATGCTCAAGGGCTTGTTGAATGAGCGTGTCACAGATGGCATCTATGCCTGACATTGGATAAGGGTCAATTGCTGTGATAGATGTTGCCAAGCTATGGTCATTAATGGCCTGTTTTGCAAATTTGGTGGAATTGCCAATGCCGATTTCAAAATATCGGTTTGGTTTACGCTGCGAAATAAAACCATAAAGTGCCACCGCATCCAAGCCGGGTAGAGTACCATTTATCCAAGCGGGTTGATTAATCTCTGATGCGTATTTGGAAATACGGGTGTAGTTGGTTTGATAGCTTAAAAAAGCCCGCAAATTATTTTCATAGATCGTTCTGTTTTTGTTCAGTATTTCAAAAATTTTTGGATGTACGGGTTTACCCCAACCATATCTAGGTTCAGAATGTAGGGGATAGTCCAATTCAATTGAATAAGGATAATTTGGGTTGTTCATCATAATGTTTATGAAGTGATAAAGACCAATTATATTAAAATAGATAAACACAAATTTTCAAGGCTCTTGCACAAAAAATTTATGCACATTTATTTAGGTACATTTTTAATAGCACTTAGTACTCTGGCATTGGAAATCACTTTAACGCGATTATTGAGTGTCATTACGTGGTATCACTTAGCTTTTTTCGCCATTGCGACGGCGATGTTAGGTATGACGGCGGGTGCTGTAACCGTTTATTTGAAACCTAATTGGTTTAGTCAACCGTTAGATGGCAAGCTTGCAAAGGCTTGTTTGGGTTATTCTCTGGTGACTCCGATTGCTCTTATTATTCTTTGTTTAACGCCGTTGGTTTTAAAGCCTTCCATTATGAGCATTTTTGCGCTGATGATGGCAACAATTGCTTGTTCTATACCTTTTTATTTTTCAGGTATTGTCATCACTGTGGTATTGACTCAATATCAATTGCCGATAGGAAAGCTATACGCGAGTGATCTCATTGGTGCCTCACTGGGTTGTCTACTCGTCTTGGGAGGGCTCGAAATTTTGGACGCGCCTAGTTTGATTTTGCTATGTGCCGCCATCGGCGTTTTAGCGGGATTGAGTTTCGCCTGGCGGAGTGCCAGATACTGGGGCGGTGCTTTGTTCATTATTCTGATCGGCTCGGTTTTTCTCAATGCGTCCAATTCATCTTATGGAATAGGACCTTTTTTTATCAAGGGGCAAATTAAAAATTTCGAGCAGGTTCTGTTAGAAAGGTGGAATTCTTTTTCTCGCGTGGCGGTTTTCAAAAGGTTGGAACTACCCCCACAATATTGGGGTGCCAGCCCCGTCGCTCCACGGGAAAAAATTTTGCCGTTACATTTTATGAATATAGACGGAGAAGCCGGCACAGGCGTTCAAAAGTTTTCTTCTCTTGAAGATATTGAGCATCTCCGTTTTGATGTAACGAATATCGGCTATTATCTGCGTCCAAAAGGCGGTGCTTGTATTATTGGCGTGGGTGGCGGTAGAGATTTACAAGGGGCTATTTTATTTGGTCATAAAAAAGTGATTGGCGTTGATGTGAATCCTATCTTTATTGATTTGTTGCAAAATGAGTTTAGGGATTTTGCGGGATTGGCTGATCGTGATGAGGTGACTTTTGTCGTCGATGAAGCGAGAAGTTATTTGTCAAGAACTCAAGAGAAGTTTTCTATCATTCAAATGTCTTTAATAGATACTTGGGCTGCCACGGGGGCTGGGGCGTTTTCTCTGTCTGAAAATGCGCTTTATACGACGGAAGCTTGGCAAATCTTTTTTAATCGGCTGCACGATGATGGCATTTTTACGGTTTCGAGGTGGTATGATTCGCATAATCTCGGTGAAACTGGTCGTATTGTGAGCCTTGCAGTGGCTTCATTATTGAAATCGGGTATAAAAAAACCGGCGGAACATATTGCGATGATCACGGCGGGTAATATTTCTACTCTGCTATTGAGTAAGCAAGCATTCAGTGTGCAAGATGTTGCCAAGTTAAAAAAGGTGAGTGCTGATTTAGCCTATAATCTTGTCATTGTGCCAAATGTGCCACCCAGTCATGAGGTGTTGAGAGATATTGTTTCTGTGTCTTCACTGGAAGAGCTGAGTGCTGCAATAGCAGATAAGGCGTTGAATTATGAGCCAACGACAGATGAGAATCCGTACTTTTTTAATATGCTGCGGTTACAACATATTTATCTAGCTTTCCAGTCAGACGGCGGTTTGAGTTCTGGGGTGATCGCGGGCAATTTACATGCTACTTTGACTTTGATAGGACTTCTCATCTGTTTGTTGTTATTAACCCTTGTGACGATTATCTTTCCACTATTCGTGGCGAAGAAAGGCTCTAAAATTATTTGGTCCAGGGCGCTTTATTTTTCTTTGATTGGTGCTGGGTTTATGTTTGTGGAAATTGCACTTATCCAAATGTTGTCTGTTTTCTTGGGACATCCGGTGTATGCTTTAGGTATCTTATTATTCACTATTATCGCTAGCACGGGTATTGGTAGCTTTTTGAGTACACGTTTGCCATTAACCGGTTGGTTATTTGTGTTACCGCTGATCATGGTTTCAGGCATTATTTTGACACTATTTTTTCTGCCTCTGCTGATATCAAGCATGATAACGTCAGCGATGCTGGAAAAGATCGTTGTTTCTATTGTTGTGATTTTTCCATTGGGAATGCTGATGGGTTTATTTTTTCCGACGGGTATGCGATTAGTGAAGGGGGATAGTGATACGCCGTGGTATTGGGCACTTAATGGTATTTTTGGAGTTCTCTGCTCAGCACTGGCGGTGTTTTTCTCGATTTATTTTGGTATTTCGATCAATTTTTATATTGCTGCTTGTTGTTATGCGATGCTGTTAATTTGTCTTTATTATATGTATGCGAGTGATTAAGGGATAAGTCAAAACAAATATACTATACTCCGTCATAAGTTGCGATTTTTTTGTCTGAATCAGAATTTTACTTCGTTACTTCGTTTCAGAATTTTAGAATTTGCAGAATAAAACCAATAAAATTGTGTCTGTTAATTCTGAAAATTCTAAAATTACTTCGTTACTTCGTTTCTGTCAATTCTGATTCAGACAGAAAAGGGTAAAAAAAGCTCATTTTATGAGGGGGGGCAAGTATAACTACACGGATTGTATTTAATAAAGTCAAAACCTAACCAAAGCTGAGTAATCTTTTTAATGTATTTTGGAGTCCACCTTCGGTTTGGAAAGCCACGTCCAAAGCTAAAGCTTTGGACTCCAATATCTCCGAACTTAGTTATTACAACGCCCATCAATACTAATATCATATATATTAACGACAGGGATTGTATTTTAGCAGGGATAAGTCAAAACCGATACGAGCCGCCAATTTTTATTCTGCCCCTTATCCCTGTTAAAAAAAAATCCCTGTAGTTAAGATTTTGACTTATCCCTGTTAAAAAAAAATCCCTGTAGTTAAAGATTTTGACTTATCCATTCTTAAATGCAATCCCAGTCGTATCGATTTTGAAATTTTGATAAACCTCAAACGCCCAATACTTATTACCAGAATAGACAGCACCTTGCCATCCACTTGATATAAGCGCATTTGCTATAAAGCGATTGATAAAACCGTGACCAACCAGCAGGACGGATTCATATTCAGTGGCCATTTTTATTAGTTTATTAGCCGCTAATCTAGCTCTTTGCTTGGCAGAACGTAGTGACTCTGCATTGGATGAGTATCCAAGAAACCAGAAAATTCTAAATAGAATTGCCCAGACTTTGATTGGGAGCCTTGGAGAATTCCATTGAGGATATGGCAATCCGGCTTCACTAAACAATGAATCAATCATCAGTATTTTGTCGATTCCCAATGCAGTAGCGGATTGAATCGAGCGCGGTAAGTCACTACATATAATGGCATTGCAATTTTGCGCCATTTCAATGGATTTTAAGGGTGGTTTTCCATTAATACCTGATAAATTATAGGCGGTGATCCAACTATGTAATTCGCAGGCTTTTACCTGTCCGGCGAATTCTACTTTTGGTTTACCATGCCTTAAAAGGACGATTTTCATTATGGAGGTATCCCATTAACACACAAGATTCAAGATTTGATCCAACATGGCGGGACGATGTCATAGAGCCAGAGGCGCTTGAAATTCCTTTAGTTTTTCCAGAGGATACGTCACCGACGGGTGAAATATGGGTAGAAACTCGCCCAAGATTGAAAGAAAGGTTGTTCAATGAAGAAATCGAACTTGAAAAACCAAGATGGGTAACAAGCATCGTCAAAAGATCAGATATGCTTAATTATTACAAAATCGCTGATAATCAAGGCAACATCATCCCCCCTGATGATCCGATTTATAATTTCATTTTTCAGCCTAAAACCTGGATGAATGATTCTATGGCAGAACGCTATATGATGTTTGCAGCGGCAAAAAAGGCACGGGGAAAGGTTTTAGTGGGTGGCTTGGGGTTGGCTATTTATCCACAATTTGTGTTTTATCTTCAACGCCCGATCCAGTCTATCACTATCTTGGAAAAAAACGCAAGCGTCATTAAATTGGTTCGTGAGCCTTGGATAAACAGTCTCAGTGATGAACAGAGACAACAGGTTAATATCATCGAAGGAACAATTGAAGATTATTTGCAGGAGACTGACGAAAGTTTTGAGACGATTTATATGGATACTTGGGAAGATGCCGATCCTCGCTTTGTTCCCCATCTTAACTATTTGGTACAATTAGCCTTGCCCAAATGTACGGGGCAAATTCAATGTTGGGGTTATGCGATGGCGGTGCAGAGTTTTGTTGATTATGCGGTGTCGTATGTCAAGCAAGCGTTCCCGTTGGAAGATTATTACCTTGATCCGGCGTTGGAAAGGTTTTCACAATGGTTGCAAGAAGCACAAAAAGACGGTACGCCTTCAGAAGAAAGTATAAAAAGGGTTGCCCGTGAGATTGCTTTGACAACGGTTAAGTCGCAAGAAGCGTATGATCGGCATCGTTGTTTTACGCCGTTTGCGCTTTCTGATAGAGATATACACAGGAATATGGTGATGTCGCGTAAAAAACCGCTGACGGCGGAAAATTAAGTTGTTCAACTGATTGCGCCTCAATTTGAGGAAAAAATAGTCAAAATAAAAATAAATTTTGGACTCCAAAAGCAAGTGTAGGGTGCTCCGCTTATTAGGTAAGAAGTCAATTGGTTGGTGCGTGGGACATTAAGGTAGAACGGCCAGTTACCCGAACCGCCCCCTCACAGAATCCCGACGTGCGGGACTACCGCATCGGGCTCTTCAAAGTTATTCGCTTTCGCACGCGGCACGTTTTAAAA
>JALXAQ010000172.1 GCA_026991885.1 Thiotrichaceae bacterium | reverse complement strand
GTACAACGGATTAGCGGAATAAACTGATTTAAAAACCCTATTAATTAATATTAACGATAGGAATTTATTATATTTTATCCGTTTATTCCGCTAATCCGTTGTACTCATTGCGTAAGTCTACTGTGATTTAAAGTTGGCTTATTGTATTAAGAATGATTATTATTTGCAAGTATTTTTTCCGCTTATAAAACATTTTTTTTTTTGAATATGATAAAAAAGTCTTATGGACATTAGTTTTCATTTTTTATTAAACACTTGGGACTTGCTCAACATGATGGCACCATTTATTATCATTGGTGTGCTTGCAGCGGGATTCCTACATTTATTCATGCCGACAGATTTCGTCACAAAACACCTTGGCAATGATAATCTTTTTTCCGTCGTCAAAGCCGCCCTTTTTGGTGCGCCATTACCTCTTTGCTCTTGTAGCGTGATACCTTTTGCTATTTCTCTGAAAAAATCAGGTGCTAGCAATGGCGCGGTATTAAGTTTTTTAATATCGACACCCATAACGGGTATTGATTCTATTATTGCGACTTACGGCGTATTTGGGTGGATTTTTACCTTGTTTAGAGTGATTTCCTCTGTGATCATTGCTATTTTGGCTGGCCTTTTTGCCCCCGCCACCCAACTTCAAAGTCACAAAGCACTTCACTCGACTAAACCCACCAAAAGCATCAAAGCCTTTTTTGACCAGTCTTTTAATGTAATATTTAAAGACATTGCCAAACCTTTTACTTTTGGAATCGTGCTGGGTGGCTTAATGATGACACTGATTCCGCAAGGCTTTGAAGGCTTTGTGAGCGAAAATGTGTTTTTGAGCTATTTGATAGTTTTGCTGATAGCGCCGCCGCTTTATATTTGCGCGACGGGCTCCATCCCAATGGCAGCCGCTATGATTTTTGCGGGGTTTTCACCCGGCGCGGCCTTTATTTTGCTAACAGCAGGACCAGCAACCAGCACCGTGACTATGAGTGTTGTCTATAAATCTCTAGGCAAGACTTGTTTTATGATCTATTTTTTAACCATTCTGGCGGGCAGTTTACTGTTCGGATTAATACTTGATGGGATATTTGAATTTATTCAACTGGACTTGTCAGAAATTCTCACGATAAATGAAGAATCCAACACAGTTTCTTCAATACTGTTGGGCGGATTATTGGTTTACTATCTGATTGTCGTGCCACTGGCTCAAAAGAAAACGACTTCATGTGGTTGCTGTTCTGAGGAAGCTGGCAAAATAAACGAATAAATTTTTTTTCCGCCCTTATTTTGTTTTGCTCTTTGTCAATTGACCGTTTATCAGTTAAATTCGACTGTTCATACCATTGCTTTTGAACAACTGAACCATGAATTTTATTAAAATCAGCAGCACCCCAAGGGGGGGTTGTCATGTTAGGACAATATAAAACTAAAACTCTATTATCTAAGTGCTATCCGCTTGGGATAAAGGTGGGGTGTTAAATTTGAAGCTATTTTACGGTTTATTTTTCACCCGATTTTTGTTTCATATAGATAAGTCAAAACATTAACTACAGGGATTTGTTTTTAGCAGGGATAAGTCAAAACCATAACGACAGCCAATACTAAAAGCCGTGATAAAAATCGATACGGCAGTCTAATTGGGGATCGTATTGGCGTGCTGAAAAAAAACAATTAGTTATTGCTTGTAAATGGATTTCATAATTCATAATTTTCATTAGACTTATCCCTGCTAAAAAAGAATCCCTGTAGTTAATGTTTAGTCATTTACAACTCATTCATCGGCCAACGTGGACGTGCCCCAAATGCCAGCGGCTCTGACTGTCCCGCCCCAAGTCGTAGCGCACCCGCGTAGGCAATCATCGCCCCGTTATCAGTACAAAAGATCGGACGAGGATAATACACAGCCACGCCCATTTTCTGACCCAAATCTGCCAAATGTCTTCGCAAGCCTTGATTGGCACCCACGCCACCCGCAATCACTAAACTTTTTAAGCCCGTCTGTTGCAAAGCGCGACGACATTTAATCGCCAAAGTATCTATCACCGCATCTTCAAAAGCGCGGGCAATATCAGCGCGAGTCTGTTCATTTTGTTCTTGCGCTTGCCAAGTCGTCAAAACCTGCGTTTTTAAGCCGCTAAAACTGAAATTTAAGCCAGGGCGTTGCGTCATCGGGCGGGAAAAATGAAAGCTATTAGGATTGCCACTTTCTGCCAAACGTGCCAGGGCGGGACCACCTGGATAGCCTAATCCGAGTAATTTCGCCGTTTTATCAAAAGCTTCCCCTGCGGCATCATCGACCGATTCACCCAATATCGTATATTTGCCCACCGCTGCGACTTCTACCAATTGAGTATGTCCGCCTGAAACCAGTAAGGCTAAAAAGGGAAAACTGGGGGCAGGCGTTTCAAGCATAGTGGCGAGCAAATGCCCTTCCATGTGATGGACACCAATGGCAGGCACTTGCCAAGTCCAAGCCAAACTACGCCCAACGGCTGCCCCAACCAATAAAGCACCGATTAATCCTGGTCCGGCAGTGTACGCGACACCGTCAACAGTATGATTATCGCCAAGTAGCTTTTTAATCAGTGGTATTAATTTGCGGACATGATCGCGGGAGGCTAATTCTGGAACAACCCCCCCATATTGTGCATGTAAGTCCACTTGACTATACAGCGCATGTCCTAATAAGCCTTGCTCTGAATCGTATAAAGCGACACCCGTTTCATCGCAAGAAGTTTCTATGCCTAATATTCGCATTTGATATAATCACCCTAATCCCGCCAAGGCTTACTGATTCTCGGCGGCCAAGCCAGGGTGAAATCTCCTTTTTTAAGATTGAGATTAGGATTATAGTAGGGATCGTTTTCTAAACGGCCACCCCAGCGTGCTAACATATATTCTACTTCTGTTCTAAAACGCGCATGTTTTTCGGGTGAGTCATCACTCCCTCGTGAAATAGACTCGTGATGATAAAGCACTGCATAAGGTGTCCAAAGGTTCCGGTATCCCGCATCTTGTAAACGTAGACAGAAATCGACATCGTTGAAAGCAATTGGGAGTTTTTCTTCTTCTAGTCCATCTACTTCTTTATATATTTTTCGTTTGACCAGTAAACAGGCGGCTGTTACGCTTGATAGCGTTTGTACTAAGGAGAGACGAGCACAGTAGCCGTGATGCGTACTGAAAAATCCTTTATGTGAGTGTTCTGCTACGCCGCCTACTCCGAGAATCACGCCCGCGTGTTGTATTGTATTATTTGGGTAGAGGAGTTTTGCACCGACGGCGCCAATTTCTGGTCTGATCGCGTGTTGTACCATTTCTTCAAGCCATTCTGGTGAGATGACTTCAATATCATTATTCACCAATCCCACTAATTCTCCCTCTGTCTGATTGATAGCAAAGTTATTGAGTGCCGAATAATTGAAAGGTTTATCGTAATTGAGGACTTGGATTCGCTCTTGTTGATTGATTTCATCCAGATAGTCCAATGATTCTTTTTCGTCTGATTGGTTATTGACGACGATTATTTCATAATTTTTATAAGTAGTTTTTTTAAGTATGCTTTCTATGCAGATTCGCAGAATCTTGTCGCTATTACGAGTCGGAATAATCAGCGACACTTTGGGCTCGGGGTTTGGATAACGAATCTTGTAGGTTGTTGCGAGTGGTCCCGCTTCAACTTTAACCGCAGGATTCGTTATTGAAAAATAATCAGTGAGTGCTTTTGCGCCCGCTTTTGTGGCATAGTCTTTTTCTTGACTATATAGCGCGGTGGAGCCGCTGATTGCACGCCAGTGATAGAGAATATGGGGAATATGCCTGATGCGTTCTGCTTTGGTTTTTGTCAGACAGCGCAGAATGAGGTCATAATCTTGACTGCCTTCTACGCCTTCCCGGAGCCCACCGGTGGAACGGAGCAGGCTTGTCCGACAAACAAATAAGTGGCAAATGTAGTTGTTTGTGTAAAAAAGGTCTGGATTCCAATCCGATTTAAAATGGGGATAGAATCTCTTGCCATTTTCATCAATTTTGTCCTCATCGCTGTAAATCATGTCAGCTTTTGGATAATTGTTAAGTTCTTCAGCAACCCTGTAAAGTGCCTCTGGGGCCAGTTCGTCATCATGATCGAGTAATGCGATAAATTCGCCAGTCACTAACGCCAGCGCACTATTGGTGGCTAGGGAAATGTGTCCATTTTTGTCTCTAAAAACGACTTTGATCCTTTGATCTTTTTTCTGGTATTTATCCAGAATCGTGCGAATATGGGGCAGTGTGGAGGCATCGTCGGCAATACATAATTCCCAGTTTGGGTAGAGTTGGGTTATGACGGATTCTATTGCCAAACGCAAAAATTTTTCTGGGGTGTTGTAAACGGGCATGATGACGGAGATGAGGGGCTGATAGCTCAATTTTTCAATGCGTCTGCTAATCAGATTTCTATCTTCTTGGGTCAGCGTTGAATAGCTTTGAATCCATTGTTGATAATTTAGCGTGTCATTGCTTTGATGCAATAAGGCGGCTACGAGCCCTGACCATCCATTGGTTTTATAAATGTGCCATTTTGTGGAAAATATGATTGCGATGGCGCTGGGACGGGAAATGAGAAAACGTATTTTTGGCCAAAGCAGTTTTATCACGGCTTGTAATGTTCCAATTTCTCGTATTTTGAATTGATCAATTGGGAAAGTGCCTTCACTATTCAGTGGATCGAGGCGTAAGGCGTGAACAGTATCGGGTAAACGGACCAGTTCTTCAATCTCTAAAATTTGTTTGACTGAGAGTCTGCGTTTTTCGACTGGGCTATCGTTAAAAATCAACAAATCTGGGGATAAGCCGGTTTCGGCTTCGAGCCTTCCCGTTATGATAACCCAACCTGTTGGCAGCTTTTTTTTGGATGAGCTTAAAATAATTTGTGGCTGATTTTTTGTCCCACGAAATTTGGGTGCCGTCATGATCATCTTGTGCAAGCGGTTTCTGTAGAAATATCTTGCTTTATTGAGCAATAGGAGGCTCTTTCTGAGGGACTCTCTTATTTTCCAACTTGCTGAGGATTTGAGCTGTTCAAGATGAGTCTGCAACTCTTGTAGTTGTTGGTTTTTTTCTTGGAGTTCTTTTTCTTTGACTTCGAGGGTGGCGTGAAGTGTTTTATTTAGAACTTCTAAGTGCTGTGCTTGTTGTTTATAGTCCATTTTTTTTTGTGTTGGCTAATGCGATGCGTCGAGGCAGGCATGATCTCCGCTTCGCTCCGTTACTTCGTTTCCCACGCAGAGCGTGGGAACGAGAACAAACGTTAATGTCTATCTACTAAAAACCTAAAGCTAATCCTCCTCGTCTTGGATCCGCAGCGCCGTAGTAATCGCCGTTTTTAATCAGAATACTTGAAGCCGCACCCATCGGTTTGGTTTCCACTATCTTATGTCCCATTTTCTTTAATCCTCTCAAAGTATCTAAACTAAGTCCTTTTTCAACTCTTAATTGATCTGGCAACCATTGGTGATGAATTCTGAGGGCATTAACGGCGTCCTGAATATTCATACCATGATCAATCACATTCATAATGACTTGGAGCGTCGTGGTAATGATTTTTGAGCCGCCCGGGCTGCCTGTGATGAGAAAGGGTTTGCCCTCTTTTAAGACAATCGTTGGCGACATTGAACTTAACATGCGTTTGTTGGGTTCAATCGCGTTTGCGGTACCGCCAATGAGTCCATAGGCGTTGGGTACGCCCGGTTTGGCACTAAAGTCGTCCATTTCATTATTTAATAAGAAGCCGGTGCCTTGGACGATTATTCTTGAGCCATAGCTGAAGTTTAAGGTGTAAGTGTTAGAGACGGCGTTGCCTTCTTGATCTATCACTGAATAGTGCGTCGTTTCCTCACTTTCATAATTTGCGGGCAATGTGCCGGGTGAGATGTCTTGGCTGGGAGTGGCTTTTGTGGTGTCGATTTGTGCTCTCAGTTGGGCAGCATATTTTTTGGAGGTGAGTGCTGTTATGGGCACTTTGATAAAGTCGGGATCTCCTAAATATTTTGAACGATCAGCGTATGCACGCTTCATGGCTTCTGTCATCAGATGGATGGTTGCGGGTGTGTTATGCCCTAGTGATGCAATGTCATCTTTTTCTAGTGTGTTTAGGATTTGGATAATATGGATGCCGCCGGAGCTGGGGGGAGACATGGAATAAATGTCGTATCCGCGATAGGTGCCATGCACGGGTTGTCGGATAACGGGTTGATATTTGGCTAAGTCGGCTTTGGTGATGAGCCCTCCGTGTCTTTCCATGTCTTTGACGATGAGTTCTGCGATCTGTCCTTGATAGAATGCGTTAATTCCTTGTTCTGCAATGGCTTTTAAGGTTTTTGCTAAGTCTTTTTGAATCAGAATGTCGCCGGGTTGATAAAAGCTGCCATCGGGTTTGAGAAAAAGGCGTTGAGTGCTAGGCGATTTTTTGAGAGCTTGCGTTAATCTGGGGGTGACTAAAAATCCTTTTTCTGCGAGATTGATGGCAGGGGCGAGTGCTTGTGCTAAGGAAAGTGTGCCATATTTTTCTAAAGCGAGAGCTAATCCCGCAACGGTGCCGGGTACGCCGGCGGATAGGTGACTGAATCGGCTCAATTTGGTATCTACATTGCCGTCTTTATTGAGAAACATGTCTCGATGCGCCAGCGCGGGGGCTGTTTCTCGGTAGTCAATGGCAATGATTTGTCCTGTTTTGGCGGAGTGGATGAGCATGAATCCGCCGCCGCCGATGTTGCCAGCGCTGGGATAGGTGACTGCCATGGTAAAGCCAATTGTGACGGCGGCATCAATGGCATTACCACCTTGTTTTAGGATTTCTAGCCCTATTTGGGTGGCAATGGGCTCAGCCGTTGCTATCATGCCACTCTGAGCTTGTACGGTCATTGTAAATAATGTGATTAAAATTAAGAGTGTGGTTTTTTTCATAAATTGTTCTCCAACCATCTTTTAACATCTGTTATTAATACCGCTTTTTCTTGTGGACTTATGCCAACCGGATCAAACCGATAACGCTGGTGCAAAGTGAGCATGTTTTGTATGTTGGTGTCTAGCATTTGAATGCGTTTTATCCAAGTTGTTAGAGTTTCGCCAGCTTGGCGGTTGTAACCGCTTGCATTTAGTTGTCGTACTATTTGATAAAATGGAGAGTCAGTGCCTCGTTTTGCAACTGTGTTTGTCTGTTGAGCCGTTTTTTCAGAAGGGGCCATTTTTTCTCTTGTATAGAGTCGCCATATCAGTATCAATATGAGCGGTAATATCAGCCAGAGTAGCCAGTCATTGCCATTTTCGCGCCAACGCCATTTTGTCAATTGGTAGCTTAGATAAGACCATAAATCGTTAATCGGTTCCCACCATGTCGCCATTTCTTGTTCTATACTAACCCAACTGGCCGGAGTTGTGTCAAATTCTTGCCAATGTCCGTCGATATAGGCGAGCGTCCAAGCGTGGGCATGGCGTTTTCGTACCACATAAGCATTTTCTAATTGACTAAATTCTACAACAGCATAACCAGCAGCATAGCGTGATGGTATGCCAGCGGCGCGTAATAGCAGGGCGCTGGCGGTGGCAAAGTATTCACAGTGTCCAGCGCGGCTGTGGCGTAAGAAATCTTCTAGCGGTGTTATATTTTTTTGTGTTGGTGCGTTCAGCTTGAGCGTGTATTGGAAATTTTGCTCGAAAAATCGGCTTAATGTGTTTAGCGCTTGTTGTGGACTTTGGTGAGCTAAATTTAATTGATTTGATAATTTTATTAGATAGGCTTTTTCATGGGGGGGCAGGTATAGGTCAAACTTGTTGGGAGTGCTGTCTAGTGGTGTTTTTTGAGCAAAATGGGCGGTGTAGTTTATGAATTCTGGTCCGTTTTCAATTTTGATGGCACCAAAGCTGTTGTGTTGCAAACTGAGCACGGGGATGTTGCTAATTTGATAAGTGCCATGAGGTAGCGCGAGCATTCCTTTGCCTTTATGGAGATAGCCGGATATTTGGGCTGAGTTTTCTCCTTTGAATTTTTCAGTTGTAAATGTCCAGACATCGCTCGCATAACTGATTTCACTTAATTTGGAGGGTTTTGCTAACCAAGTGGTTTGAAAGTAGGTGTTATAGCTGCTTTCACGCAGTAGTAAGGGGTTGGGTGTCTTAACCCGTAGGATAATTTTATTTGATTGTTTGAGTTTGCCAATGTCTCCGATGGCGGTATTTTGTCGATAAGGATCTCTATCTGCCCAGATCATTCCTTCAAACCAGTTGAGTATGAGTTCTTCTACTTTGGAATGTAGGCGGTATATTCCCAATTGAGTCATATAAGCCAGTGTACAGGCTATTACGAATAATAATCCAAAATTTGTAAGTGAATAACGTTGTGGACGCGCTGCCCAGAGCCCCCATGCAATCAGTACAGAGATGCCTACAAAATACCAGGGCGTATTGTTGAGACTAGATGATAGTAGGCATATCATCAGGTAGGGGTAACTGAGGTTGATGCGCTGGTTAGCTTTGGGGTGGGGTTTTCCGACTTTTTTTTCGTAATGGCGTAAGGAGAGAAATAGGCTACTGAGTTTGATAGTGCCTTGTGTGCTATAGAGCTGAGTGCTAATTAGCATGAAAAATAATATGGGTAAGCTATTGAGTAAAATCATCAATCCGTGACTGGATTGTTGAGTGGTTAGATAAATTACCGCTATTATTAGTGAGAATGAAGTAAAATCAACGACAAGATTGAAGTCTTTGTCTGAAAGAGTCCAACGCCATTTGATCCAGTGTGCGCTTTCTAAAATGATTGCCATCAGTATAGCAAATGGGAGTAGCTGGCTTTGCCAACCCCAAAAGAGTAGTGTGCTGCCGAGTAAGAGGGGGGGAGGTGTCATGTTTTTATGTTTTCCTAAATGGATAGAATGATAAGGTGAAAATACCTGAGCTAAGGTAGTTGTTATAATTGTTATTTAAAGTCATGTTCACAAGGTAACTATATGGAACAAATCACTGTCAATGAAATGAGAACGCATTTCACGACCGTTTTTGATCGCATCAACCAAAACCATGAGGTGATTTCTGTAATGCGAAACGAAAATCAATCCGTCGTTCTCTTAGATGCTGAAGATTATAATAGCCTCATGGAAACTCTTTATTTATTGCAAAATCCTGCCAATGCAGAACGGTTACGCAAAGGTATAGAACAACATCGTCAAGGAGAATACAGAGAAATAGATGTTAAAGCTTACTTGGACTGAAACCGGCTTAGAGGATTTGGAATGGTGGCATCAACATAATAGCAAAATGCTCAAACGCATCATTCAATTGTGTTTAGAAACATGTAAAAATCCTACCCAAGGTATCGGTAAACCAGAACCACTAAAATTTAACCTTCAAGGTTATTGGTCACGCCGTATAACTCAAGAACACCGTTTGATTTATGCCTTTGATGATGAAGAAGTTGTTGTGATTCAATGTCGTCATCATTATGATCACTGAAATTCTAAAATGAGTATGACTTCCATTGACGTGGTAGCGAATACTGTCATTAACTTTCGAGGCGGAGCTTCGTTCGTGCCTGTCGCTCTGCGTCGCGTGATGAACTGGGTGCCAAGCCAGTCGAAAATATCAATTAATGATTGCCTGCAACGCGCTCCAAACTTTTTCCACTGACAAATCTTCATAACACGCCGGCGAAATAGTGGAGACTCCTTGATAAGTACATTTTTTACTCAAACAAGGCGCACAGGGAAAATCAGCTTGCAAATGCTTTTGTTGTGGACCATAAGTCCCCGTTCGTGCGGGTTGTGTCGCACCATATAAGGTAACGGAGGGTATCCCTAAAGCGGCAGTCAGGTGAGCAAGCCCTGTATCTACGCCGACTACCGCCTGTGCTTGTGCTAAGGCGGTGGCAATACCGTGTAAATTGCTTTTGGGAATAAGGGTAATATTTGGCTCAATACTTGCAATCTTTTGAGCGCGGGCATATTCTTGAGGATTGCCCCAAGGTAAACGCACCGCAAAGCCCGCTGCCGTGATACGTTGCGCCAGTGCGCTCCAATACTTGTCAGGCCAATGTTTTGTGAGCCATGTTGTCCCATGTAAGCATATTATAGTGGGGCGTATTGATTTGTCTTGAAAGTGCTTAGCAATGCCGTAATCGGGCGGACTGTCAGGCTGCGGATAATCTAGTACAGCGGCGAAAAGTTGTCTTATTCGTGTGACAGCGTGTTGATTTTTGGGAATGGCGTAACGCTGTTGATAGGCAAGTGCTGCTAAGGGTTCACGCGCTGAGTGACGATCTAATCCACAACGCTTGCCTCGCGCATGATAAGTCAAAAAGGCACTTTTGATGAGCCCTTGTGCATCAATCACTTTATCATATTGTTGTACTGTCAGGCTGTGGATAAATTGGCGCCATTTGCCACTAGACCAAGTTTGCCAAACTTGTTTGCGCCATCGCCTTAGCGCGACGGGTATAATGCGCCTGACGGCAGGATGCCAACTGGGTATTTCGGCAAAGGCTTCTTCGACTAGCCAATCACATTGTAATTGAGGATCGTGTTGATATGCGTCAGTCAGGGCGGGTAGGGTGTGAATGATGTCGCCTAGCGAGGAGGTTTTTATGATTAGGATGTGCATAATTGCTTGCGTCTAAAAAGTCAAAAAAATATGAGGATAAATCACAATGCCTTCACAAAACCCCCTTACTGAAAAACTACAAAAAGTTTTAGCCCGCGCCGGTTTAGCATCGCGCCGCGAAATTGAAAGATGGATTCAAAATGGGCGTGTACAAGTCAATCAGCACACTGCCACCATTGGAGATCGTGTTAGCACGACCGATAAAATTCGCGTTGATGGACGTCAACTCAGTTTACAGACGCCTCCACAAGAACTCTTGTGTTATCATAAACCTACCGGTAAAGTTTGTACACGCCATGATCCTGATGGACGCTCGACAATATTTGAACGCTTGCCGCCGCCTAAACAGGGACGTTGGATTAGTGTCGGGCGCTTAGATTTTAACACGGCTGGTTTGTTGTTGTTGACAAATAATGGCGAATTAGCTCATCGTTTGATGCATCCCTCTTACAATCTTGAACGCGAATATGCTGTGCGTATTCTTGGTGAAGTCGATAATGCGATGCTCAAACGTTTGCATGATGGTGTGCTTTTGGACGATGGTATGGCAAGTTTTAAGCAGATTGTCGATGCTGGCGGGAGTGGTGCCAATCATTGGTATCATGTCATCCTGACTGAAGGGCGCAAACATGAAGTACGACGCTTGTGGCAATCGCAAGGAGTCACAGTGAGCCGTTTGATTAGAATACGTTTTGGTCCAATTTTGTTGCCCAAAGGTTTGCGTAGTGATCATTATATGGAACTTGATAGTCAGAGTCAAAAAGCTTTGTTACAAGTTGTTGGCTTGCTGCCCTCCAAAAAACGCAGGACACGTTGAACTTTTTCGGAGTCCAAGATTTATCTTGGACATCCAAGACGAGAGAACTCCTATGACTTTAACAAAAAATAAAGTATTTGCTAATGCGTTCCAGTTAATAGACGAATTTCTGAATGCTCAACAGACACAACTCAATGTCTTAGAGGAGCGTACCAAGTACCTGAAATATGAACTGAGAAGCCTTGATATCACCCTAAAAAAAGGTATCAAAGAACAAAAAGGTTTTGAGGGTTTAGAAAAAGGTTTTGAGGCTTTAGAAAAAGGTTTTGAGGCTTTAGAAAAGCGTATTGATAGCCTAGAACAAATCAATCAGGAAGGCGTGAATCGTTTAAGTTTGATCGAAGACACTTTGGTCGGTTTGAAGACCTTAGAAACTCAGATCAATGATAGAGAGTATCAAACTCAAAAAATAGCTGAAATGCTGCCCCATGTCATTTATAAAGCAAAAACCAGTCTTGATTCATCAGATTCGTTTGAGGGAACAGAACTGGTAGAGTCTCTACAAATACCAGTCGAATTGTGTATTAAACAGTCGATTAATCAAGATCCTCACCCATTTGCTGATACTTTATTTCCAGTTATGGGACCCGCGATTCGTAAGGCTATCAAGGAAAGCTTTAAAAAACTCATGCAAGGGATAAACCAAGCAGCGGAACATAGTTTATCTCCGCAGGGATTAGCTTGGCGATTGGAAGCGTGGCGCAAAGGCTTACCTTTTTCAGAAATGGTTTTGGAAAAAACGCTGATTTTCAGGGTTGAGCAAGTGTTTTTAATTCATCGTGAGAGTGGAATATTAATCGAACATTTGCATAAAGAAGAGGTGAAAGTCGGTGATAGTGATGCGATATCGGCCATGTTAACGGCTATACAGGATTTTATCCGTGATTCGTTTAGCGATAGTAAAACGGAGGAACTTGATACTGTCGAAATTGGTAATTACACCGTTTGGTTGGAACGTGGACCTTATGCCGTGTTGGCTTGTGTGATTCGCGGTGTCGCGCCCTATGAATTGAGAAACATCATGCGTGACTCCTTGGAAAGGCTACACGCACGTTATGGGAATTTATTGCATGCTTTTAGTGGGGATAGTGCGTCTTTAAAGGCTTCACCTTTTTTAGAAAAAACGTTGCAATCGGAATCTAAAGCAGGGGCACAAAAGGCGCGTTTAATGTCTCCGCCATTAATTGTCATACTCAGTATAGCTTTATTGGGGGCTTTGGGATGGGGATATTGGCATTTTCAGTATCAGCAACGCTTGAGTGATTATGTTGAGGCTTTGCGAAATACGCCGGGTTTTGTGGTTATTTCTAGTCAAGAGCAGGATGGAAAGTTGTTGACTTATGGTCTGCGTGATCCCTTAGCCATAGAGTCACGAGAGATAGCACAAACTTTTGATCTCAGCGATGATGAAGTGGAGAGTTTTTGGACACCCTATCAGGATTTAAGCCCTGCGTTTGTCGAAAAAAGGGTACGTCTGCGCTTAAAGCCGCCCTCTACTGTTTCTGTGCGTCTGAAAGGTGATGTTTTGTATTTGAGTGGTCACGCTTCGCAGGATTGGAGAGATAAGGCGAGTGCAAGTATTTTCCCAGATATTGATCGGGTGGTGATGGATGATTTGTTGGAAACGGATCGATTTTTATTGGCACTAGCGAAACGGAGCTTGTTACCACCAGATAATGTGACTTTGGTGGTACAAGAGAGAGTCTTACAATTGAAAGGCGAGGTTGATACGACGACATTTGAGGCATTACAAAAGCGGATACAGGCGTTACCGAGAGAGGCTTTTGCTCGCATTGATAGCAGCGGATTAAGGGATGTTGAGCGTGAAAGAGAGGCGATAATACAAAATATTGAAAAAACCATTTTTTATTTTGATAACGAATCTGCTAGATTTTTAGCTGGACAAGAGAAGGCACTGAATGCTTTGCTTGAAGATGTGCAACAATTATTGGTACTCAGCGAGACATTGCATCAAACTGTGCGCTTACAGATTATTGGAAATAATGACGGGCGTGGCTCGAAAATTTTTAACCAGGGATTGGTTCAACAACGTGCAAAAATGGCATTTGATTGGCTACACAGTCATGGAATAGAAAAAGATAAGTTGATGATAACTCCTCCGCCAGTCATTCGTTTTGGTGGAAACAAAGCTAATCCAAGTGAGAGAAAAGTGAATTTTAAGGTATTTTGGAGTCCAAAGCTTTAGCTTTGGTGCAGGAGAATTTTAAATTAAATGTTACAAAAAAAAATTTGTATGATTGGTGACTTTGGTGTGGGCAAAACCAGTTTGGTTTCTCGTTTTGTGCGTGAAACTTTTTCAGAAAAATATCTGACGACGGTGGGTGTCAAAATAGATACTAAATTGGTGAAATTAGTTGATGGGCGTGAAATAAAACTGATTTTATGGGACATTGCCGGCAACAATACCCTGACGACGGCTACCAGTTCTTATTTGCGTGGTGCTGCCGGTTTTTTGCTGGTTGTTGATGGTACTCGTCGCCTAACATGGGAGAGTGCATTAAATCTACGTGAGCTTCTCGTCAAAGAATTGGGTGAAAAACCTTTTGTTATATTACTGAATAAAGCCGATTTGGAGGATCAATGGGAGATGGATGAAGAGGTGATTCAGGAAAAAAAACAGCAAGGATGGCAGTTATTCATTACCAGCGCTAAGACGGGGATGAATGTGGAAAAAGCATTTATTGAATTAGCAAGCTTAGTCGCTCAATAGGAAAAAAAATGCTCAAAATTCCTGTAAAGATTAGCAACTATATTAGTTCAAGGTGGATGGCAGAAAAGTTAGTCATTTATTTACAGATTGATAAGTTTGCCACTTTAATTAATTGGGGGGGCGCTCCTCAAGATTATGGATTGACAGAGTTGAAGATTGGAAAACCAGTGATTGAACAAGTGAATTTTCTTGAAGGGATGTTGACGGCTCCCCAGATTCAAGTGTTGCCATTTGTGTGCCTTGGGAAAAACACTTATGCTGAGATTCATATTGTTCCTGTCGATAATGACATTTATGTGTTGATGTTTGATGTCACTGATGAACATGATCAACAGCAAAAAATGCAACAATCGGGCAATGAGTTGAATATATTGGCTTATCGACAAAGGCAGTTGTTGGAGCGTCTCAATAAGAGATAAGTCCAAAGCAACTTCAAAACAAGACCTGGCAGGTTAAAAACCAAACCTGCCAGGTCAAATACAGACCTGGTTACGCTTTTGACCTTTTAACCTGCCAGGTCTTGTTTTGAAGTTGCTTTGTTAAAGCCCAACCGATTAAACAATTGACGATCATCCTCAACAGCCGCATTACCTGTTGTCAACAATTTTTCTCCATAAAAAATAGAATTGGCACCCGCGAGAAAACACAAAGCCTGTAATTCATCACTCATCGAGGCACGTCCAGCCGATAAACGTATATCTGATGCCGGCATCAAAATGCGTGCCACTGCGATACAGCGTACCATATCAAACGGATCAATCTCCTGAACATCAGCCAAAGGCGTTCCTGCCACAGGCACTAACTGATTAATGGGCACACTTTCTGGATGCTCAGGTAAATTAGCCAAAGTTTGCAATAAAGCGGCACGATCCGCCAAAGTTTCCCCCATACCAAGAATCCCACCACAACACACCTTCAAATCAGCAGCACGCACATTCGCTAGTGTATCAAGACGATCTTTATAACTATGCGTACTAATGATCTGACTATAATGGGCTGCTGAAGTATCAAGATTATGGTTATAATAATCCAAGCCCGCTTTTTTTAACAGCTCAGCTTGTTCTGCATTAAGCATCCCTAAAGTCATGCAAGTTTCCAAGCCCAATGCTTTGACACCTTTGACTATCTCCAATACTTTAGCAAAATCTCTCTGTTTTGGACTACGCCATGCGGCGCCCATACAAAAGCGCGTTGCGCCATTAGCTTTAGCCTGCTCGGCTGCCACAACCACACTTTCGACATCCATCAAAGCTTGAGACTTTATCTCCGTGTTATAACGCGCACTTTGCGAACAATAAGCGCAATCCTCCGAACAAGTACCCGTTTTGATGTTTAACAAAGTACTTAATTGCACCTGATTGGGATTAAAATAATCACGGTGGATAGATTGAGCCTTAAAAATTAAATCGTTAAAAGAAGAATTCAATAAATCAAGAATTTCTTCTATAGGCCAATCGTGACGCACATTGGCTTGTTCTGAGAAATTTTTATGTGTCATGTTGATATGTTTTAGTGATATGTTTATAATTGTCCAAAATAAATTTTGGACTCCAATATTGAGAATTCTAAATGAAAGCATACTGGCTCTTAATACTACTTTGCGTGCTCTCACCCTATAACGCCGCCACAGAACTACCCGACATAGGTATCTCTGCTAACACCGTCATGTCACCAGCAGATGAACAAAAATTGGGAGAAGCCTTTCTCCGACAACTACGTCGAGAAATGGAAATTATGGACGATCCCCAAATCAATAACTACATTAACGCCCTGGGAAATCGTCTCGCCTCATACAGCAACAACCCCGAACAACACTTTCGGTTTTTTATCGTCAAAGAATCCAGTATTAACGCTTTTGCCATCCCAGGTGGCTTTATAGGCATACACAGTGGGCTCATTTTAAAAACCCACACTGAAAGTGAACTGGCTTCCGTACTTGCCCATGAAATTGCCCACATCACCCAACGCCACATTGCCCGCATCATTGAAGCCTCTCAACGTTTCACCTTACCAGTAATAGCGGCATTGATTGCAGCCGCCGTGATAGCGGGTAGTGCTTCAAACCCCGATATTGGACAAGCCGCTCTCGCTGCTATCATGGCTGGCAATGCACAAATGCAAATTAACTTTACTCGTACTCATGAAATTGAGGCTGATCACCTGGGAATGCAAATCCTTGCCAATGCTGGCTTTGAACCACGCGACATGCCCAATTTCTTTGAACGTTTACAAGCCGCTAATCGCTATTACGGCAACGTTCCAGAATTTTTACGCACCCACCCCGTCACCACAGATCGCATTGCTGAAGCCCGCTCACGCGCCGAAAAATATCCTCATCAAGAAATGGGCGATACGCCATTTTATCATCTCATCAAAGCTAAAATACTGGTATTAACCACAGATGATAAATACAAATTATTGAAAAACATAAATAATATGCTAAAAACAGGCCGTTATCGTGATGAACGCGCCACCCGTTATGCTCTCGCTTTAACCCTACTAGCCACACGACAAATTGAGGGAGTACAAACACAAATTAATTGGCTATTCAAAAATGACAGCGATAGAATTGCATATCACTTATTGAAAGCAAGGCTAGCTTTATTGCAAAATAATACTGCCAAAGCGATGCAAGAATATGAACAAACCCTAGAAATTTATCCAGGTGATAAAACATTGGGACTGGACTATGCGGAAAAATTATTGCAAAATAAGTCACCGCGCAAAGCTAAGGCGGTACTACTGAAGATAGCGGCTTCATCAAATCCCTATTATTATTATTTGTTAGCAAAAGCTTATCAATTAACGGGGGAAAAAGCACAGGCACATTTAGCTTATGCGGAAAACTACTATATCATGGGCGAAACCGCCCTTGCCTTAGAACAAGTTAAGCTGGCACGTCAACAAAATAAACTTAATTTTTACTTAGCATCGCGCATAGACGCACGCTATAAAGAGCTACAAGCCGAGCTACTTGATGAACAAAGGACATTCAGTCCATAAGATAGTAAGTATTTTAAATTTTAATTCATACACTTAGGAGAAAACGTCGATGATTCTAGCACGTAGAACCTTTTTAAAAGGCATCATTGCCACCGGCGGAACAATGGCATTAGGCACAAGCCTACTGCCATCTACTGTCATGGCAGACTGGCCAAAAATGGCTTTTGAAGCCACCAGTGTCGAAGATGCCATGATGGCCCTGTTTGACAGTGCAGAGGTCGAAGAAACTGACAAAATTATCATTGATACGCCTGATATCGCCGAAAATGGTGCGGTAGTCCCGGTTGAGATCACGGCAAATCTGCCCAATGTCAAATCCATCACGATTATTGGTGAAAAAAATCCTGTGCCATTAATAGGACATTTTGACTTTGCCGACAATACTGAAGGCTGGATAAAAACCCGTATTAAAATGGGTAAAACATCCAATGTGATTGCCGTGGTAAAAGCGGACGGCAAAGTTTATGCGGCACGCCGCGAAATCAAAGTCACCCTGGGTGGATGTGGCGGTTAACAAACAAAGGAGGAGAATCAGTGTCAACAATACGTCTTCAAGCTAAAGTCAATAAAGAGGGCATCACTGAAGTGAAAGTCCTGATAAAACACCCGATGGAAGGTGGAGGTCGCAAAGACTTGGAAACCGGTAAATTAGTCCCTGCTCATTTCATTAAAGAAGTGACTTGTGAACACAACGGAAAAATTGTGATGTCAGCGGACTGGGGGGCTGGTGTCTCTAAAAACCCTTATTTGTCCTTTAGATTCAAAGGGGCGGCTAAGGGAGAAAAGGTCAAATTTTATTGGAAAGACAACCAAGGCGAAACTGATTCACGCGAAGTGAAAATCAGAAAGAGTCGGAAATAAATATTTATCGTTCCTACGCTCTGCGCGAGCTGATACACAAGTCCATTTACGATATTTTGTAGGGTGCGTCCTACGCACCCTGACGCGAAAAAGGTGCGTAGGACGCACCCTACAAATATCATTTTATTTCAAGTCTTAAAAACTATGAGCCATTTATGAAATTACAAACATGAACAAAATATTATGTATATTTCTACTATCAGTGATGAGTAGTGGCTGTACAGGGATGTTACCCTCAGTTAAAAAAACCACTCAATCACCTTGGCAACATTTTGAAGATGCCAAAAAAGCTTTCGATAAGATAGAACCCCAAAAAACGACTAGCGAAGACTTAAAAAAACTCGGCTTTGATCCCTTTGAAGTACCCAATGTCAAAATGATTACCTATCTCGATTTACTCAAAATATTTCTACCGAATGATTCTATCTTAATGAAAGATATTGAGCCGGGGGTACGCACTTGTTTAGAAGCGAAAGATCTTTGTCAGGGTTACGAAGTCACGCCGAGTAGATTGAATAGTAAACGCTATGGTAATGTTTTTCTTGATTTGTTAAATTTTAGAAGAAAAAAAATAACACAAGGTTGGAAATTTTACGCACTGATTGTTTTAAACAATGGCTTAGTGGTTCACAAACTGTGGGGCGGAGAACCGAAGATAGTAGAAACTGAAGATAAAAGAAATCCGTTGGGTCCACTTCAAAATATGGATAAGATATTTCCGTCAATTAAAATCAATTGATTTGTCGGCTGGATTAAGCGATAACGTATCCACCCGACCTATACTTTATTCCATCCCTTTGCTGCGAGCTAAGGCGATACCTTGTTCTGCCACTTCTAAAGTAATTTCATCAGTGCCTTGTTGATGTGCATAATTTTCAATACACTCACGGGTGCGCTCCCGCATGAAACCTTCAGGGACTCGCATGAGTCGAGCGAGGGCTGCGGCTTGCCAATGGGGCGCATCGTGCGTTGCAACAATTTCGGCTTTAGGCATCAATTGAGCGGTGGCTTCTTCTACGATGCCTTCAGTAATAACTGTGTGACCCTGTTCTTGAGCATAGCGCAAGATCGCCATACGCGCCATGTTACGCACAAACGAGGGCACTCGCTCCATGCGCTTTTCGGCTTCTTCAGTCCAAGACGTTGTGACATCTGCCATCAAATCTAAGCGGGGTTGATATTGGCGCTGGCTCAGCAAGACGGCGCAATCGACATTGCGTAGCAAGTTTTCGGCATTGCCACCAATATCCAGTTCTGCATCTGCATGAATGCCGAGTTTGCCTATCACTAATAGGGATGGCTTGATTTTTTGACAATATTTTTCGATAGCATCATAAGGTTTTCCATCCAATAGGCTTGTTTCCACTGTTTTTTCTGCCGCAACGCTCTCAGCAATGGACAAATATCCTTGATAAATCTTAGCCAGCCCAGAGTCGATAATCTCTTCGTGCAATTTTTCTTGTTCTTTGAATTTAAAGACTTTAGCGGCCTCTTTTGAGAGTACGCCAGCAATGCGATTAAATGCGACATAGTGGAAATAAGGATCAAAGGCGGCGACCACTTTGACTGGCACATTCCAATGAGTGGCGAGAGAAAGCGCGGTCAATAAGCCGCCATAAGATCGGGCGGAGCCGTCCACTGCAACCACAATCGGGCCTTCTGTTAGGCTACGTTGAGGGTCTTTAATCACCAAAGTGTCAATGTCTGTCCGGCGTACCACTCGCTCGCAGACGGTCCCCAAACGGCTACCGGCAATGGCGCCCACGCCTCGTGCCCCCATAACGAGTAATTCGTAACCGTTATTGTTGGCTTCTTTGACGAGAGCACTGTAATTTTTACCCTCTAAAGAGCAACGACCAAAACGGATATTTTCCCGTTCACAAACTTGTTCAATTTGATCTAGGTAAGAATCGGTGATGATAGATAATCCGCGAGTGATCAAGTCATCATGTACACCCCGCTGGCGTTCTAATTCTTGCTCTTTTCTAAAATGTTCAGGCAGCCCCCCTTCCATTTGGCGAAAACGCATATCGTGTAGTTTTGCAGCATAAACATGTACGCCAGTGATTTTGGCATTGTAGGCTTTGGCAATAGCAACACTTTCGGTTAGGGCGCGATTGGAATAATCAGAAGAATCTGTGGCTAATAGGATTGATTGATAATTTGGTGAGAGTTCAACTTTTTCGTGATTAGTTTTCATAGATTAATAACAATGTTCCCTAAGCTGTTCCCTAACACGCTCAAGATACTTAGGAATTTCTTCTTCAGACTGGCGTGGCACTAAAAACAACAGTTTAGCTGCAATAATATAAGGCCGTCGCGTCTCTTCACCTGCTGGACGCTCTTGGGTGAGAATTTTTTGCAAAAATTGCAAGGTTTGCTCAGGATTATCGCAATAGCGCTCTAAGGTGACTTCCTGGGCGTACCAGTGACTCAGTAGAGAAATGCCTAATAGGGCAAGTGCTACAAAAATGATAATTCCCCAAGGATTAAAGGAAGATTTTTCGCTCATGTTTTCATATTTAATTTGGGGGCACCAAATCGCCGTGCTGAAAGTACCGCTAAATGTTCAGGAGTGACAATATCTTGATCCAATTCAGCCACATAAGCTTCAGCGCGTTTTTTGACCATTTTACGCAAAAAAGCGGGTATTCGTTCCATCCGCTGTTCGGCTTCCAAACTCCATTGAATCGACAAATTTTGCAAGGGTTGGATAACGGGCTCACCTTGAGGTTGATAGGTACATAATAAATCAGCATCCATTAAATCAGCCCCCGCCGCGAGAGGACGGGCACGACAGCCGCCGCAGAGTTTTTGATATTCACAATCCCCACATTTGCCTTTAAGCGTTGGTGCTCGCAATGCTTTAAAAACGGGCGCATTTTCCCAAATATCCCAAAAACTATTTTCACGGATATTGCCTAATTCATCAGGCATATAGGGACAAGCGGTCACTCCCCCTTCAGGGGTAATTCGACAATAATGCGTGCCAGCAATACATCCATCACCTTCGTTGCCGCTAATCCTATTCAGTGGCGATTTGGGGTGTTGTTGATAAGCGATGCGTTTAAAATGGGGCGCACAGCGAGAGCGAATAATTAGTTCTTGATTATTTTTTTGCGCCTCAATCAAATATTTTAACACTTCTTCATATCGTGCGGCACTAATATCGGACATGAATTGTCCACGCCCGGTGCAGACTAAAAAAAAGACGTTGAATACTCGTGCGCCGCAGCCACGCGCAAAATCAATCATGGCAGGCAATTCGTCTGCATTATTGTCTGTCACTGAAAAATGAATTTGGAATGATAAGGCGTGACGGCGGCAATTTTCAATACCTGCCATGGTTTTAGCCCATGCACCGGGTACGGCTCGAAAAGTGTCGTGAAAGGTGGGATTAAGGGAATCTAAGCTGATGCCTAGCCCTAAAACGGCTGATTTTTTGAGAGATTTAACGCGCTGTTCGGTGAGCAGTACGCCGTTAGTGCCTATAACCATAGAGAGTCCCAGTTGTGCCCCGTGAGCGATCAATATTTCTAAATCACGGCGCACTAGGGGCTCTCCGCCTGTCAAGACGACCATTGTTTCGGTGCTGCGCTGGGCAATGTCATCTAATAATCCACACACTTCCTCAGTCGAGAGTTCATTCGGGCTGCCCTGTTGTAGGGTTTCTGCATCTAGGTAGCAATGCTGACAGGCGAGATTGCAGCGACGAGTGAGGTTAATAGCTAGTAATAGTAGATTATTCATGTATTTCTGTTAAACCTTAACTACAGGGATTATTTATTAACAGGGATAAGTCAAAATCTTATTAAGCTTATCCATGCTAAGTGCATAGACAGAAATTTTCGGGTAAAAAAAATCCTATTTCTTGAAGAAATAGGATTTTTAAGACACTTTGAACTGCCATGGCTATGCAGTTAATAAGTGGTGTCTTTCTTAATTAATGCAACAACCAATAACCCAATAAAAAAATGATCACGAACAGATTCACCAAACCACCAAGAATCACAAAAATATCAAAACCTGTTAAACGTTGCCAGCCGTTCATTTGGACTTTATTAAAAATTTCCATTTTTCATTACCAGTAGATTTTCAGATAAATATTTATAAGGTGATGTTGGCTCCGATAGCGCTGAAACAGTATCTATCGTGACTCAATTCAAAATATTCTCGAAACTCTCGTCCTAATCTTCTTATCGCGTCAGCACTTTCTTTTTTTATTCCCCCCGTTCTCTCAACTTCCGTTAATAAGCCATTTAGTGCTTGATTTTTATCAAATTTAGTCGTTTCTGACATTGTTTTTATTGTGTCCATTAAATTATTTGCTCAAAAATTTTAGGAGTCCAAGATTTATCTTGGACATCCTTTTAGAGAGCTACTTCTTTTTATTCTTATACTCAAAGGTTTTGACTGTTTTCGTTTCGCCAGCCTTAACCGTTACCTTTTTGGCTCTTGGATCCTTCAAATATCCATGCCACACTTTTACCTTATACTTGCCTGGAGGAATATCTTTAATCGTATAAGTGCCATCCTCGGCGACTCTGGCGTAGTACGGATTTTTAGCCACAAACACGAAACCGTGCATGAAATCATGCTGATCGCATTCCACCTTTAATCCAGTCGATCTCTTTTTGAGCTTGACAGTTTTTGTCACTTGGCTGCCTTGCACTGGTTGACTCACATTCGCCATCGTTTTTTTAGCCTTACCAATGATCGCGTAAGTGTGGATATTATGGGCCACGGGATCAGAATTGATGGCGGTGAGTTCCCCTTTATTCGCCATCACTGTAAAAAATGGCAAAAATTCGCATCCCTTCTGATCGATAGTCGCATTTTTTTCATCTTCAGGCCACGCCTTACCTTTTTTCACTTTGTAGAGGTAAACCACGGCATCATTGAGTGCGCCATTATTAACTTTCACGTAATTTACTTCGCGGCTACCTGTACCACATACGTCGGTGTCCTTAGTGATGGTGTAAACCTTCTTATGCTTTTGAGCATCAGCTTCTGAGCCTAAGAAAATGACTTTGCCTGTGATACTTCCTCCATTTGTAACGTCGATCACTTTATAAGGGGCAGCGTTGACAGGCTGTAAACCGAGCAATGCAGTGGCCATAATGGCACTCAAAACTATCGTTTTTTTCATAGTTAGTCCTCAGATTTTAAATGTCGTCCAAAATAAATTTTGGACTCCTATTGTACTAAATCAAGTATATTTCTTCAAGCATTTCAATCACAAAACGTCTTTGATGACTCTCTGGTACACTGTTTAACATTTTCAACAGTTTAGTGCTACTTTCTTCAATGTCTAAATGACGCAACGCTTTCCCCATATAGCGAGCCATTGCCCCTGCATTAGCAAATGCCGCGCCAATGATTGAGTCTGCGGATTCCTTGTATTGTAATGCTGCCAAGGCTGATGCCGCTGCCTTAGACACGCCTATTTCTGGGTCTTGCAACAATTCGACGAATTGTTTAAGGATGTCATTTTTAATTTGATGATTTTCTACAGAGAGCAGTGTTGTTAACGATTGGATCGTTTCTATTCGTACATTATTATCCTCCTCATTTTGCAAACACGTAAATAGGACCGGTATGGCCGAATTTTGTCCCAATAATCCCAATGTACGCGCACAAGCTAAACGCAGTTCTCGATCTCCAATATTTAAATGGGTGACTAAACTACCGAAAGCCTCTGCCAATTTTTCTGGGGCACGACGTGCGATCTGTCCCAATGAGTCGGCAGCCGCGCAACGCAATTGCGGATCATCATCATTAAGTGCCTCAATTAATGCTCTAATAACGTCTTCTTGTTCACTCTCTCCCAAAATACGTGCGCTCAAATAACGTACATCTGCGGCGACATTGATCTTTTTATGAACAAATAAACGCTCGCCCAGTTCGAGATTATCTTGAACAATTTCCATATATTTTTGTGTTTCTTCATCAGGCTTTTGATGAGCAATTTCTTCAGGCGCTTCATTTTTCACCATTGCGGCATTATCCATTGCAATCGCTTCTAGTGTTGACATAGCAATACTATCTGTTGGGGGGGGTTGCTCTGTTTCATTATCTGATGATGGCACTGGTGGTTCTTCAACGACAATTTCTCTCTTTTTTAATGCAGCGATCAGCACTTCTAGGGATTGCAATGCCATCAGAGCTTTTAATGCGGCTAATCGAACAATTTGCGCTTTGTCTTTGATCGCCCAACTCAAGATACTGACGGCTTCAGGATTTCCCAATACGCCTAATGCCGTCGCCACTTGGCTACGCAGAATAATATCGTTTTCCTGATTAGAAAGAATTTGTAAGAGATTTTGTAATCTTGTCTGATCACCTAAACGGGCGAGCAAGCTAGAGGCGGCGGCAATCACTTTATTATCACTATCGGCGAGACATTGTCTCACTTGTTCAAGGGTTTCTTCAGGAAAAGGCGCGACTTCAGGCAAGGCAAGCAAGGCGGCTGCCCGTACTGCTGGAGTCGAATCTTTTAATAAGGGCGTGAGTTTTTCTAGCATTGCCTTATCATTGGAGATGGAAAGTGCCTTTGTCACGTCAATAACAGCACGTCGCATCTCAGGATCAGGATCATTAAGAAAACGTAACATGATATCTAAATATTGAGAAGCCCCTTGTTTTCCAAGCGCACGAATAGCGGCAACACGTACATCAGCGACTTTATCTATCATCGCTCTTGCTAATGCTTTACAAGTCTCCTTTCCTTGAGAAAAACCCAAGGCTGTCGCAGCACGACGACGCTCTCTTGGTGTGCCTTCGGTTAGTCGCTGAATCAAGCTCTTTTCACCTTCTCCGCCGATCTGTGCTAAAGCTTTCAATACTTCGCTTTCAATATCTTGATTTTCTTCATCTTCCAAAATGCCAAGCAGTACGGGTACCGCTTCTGAAACACGCATAGAACCCAAGATTTCTACGGCTTTGAGCTGCATATCCCACCAATCATTCCAACTATCTGTGTCATCCCAAACCATCTCAACGGGACAATTTTTGGCAATGTCCAGTAAAGGACTGATAATATCCTGTCCACCAATCCTGCCTAATGCTTCGACAACGGCGATTTTGATTTCACCATTCGGATCAGAATTCAATGATTCTAAGAGTGGTGGGATGGCTTGAGGGTTTCCAATGCGCCCCAAGGCTTCTATGGCATCTATTGAAACATCTATGTCTTCATCCCGCAAACGCTGAACTAGGGCGGGAATCGCTTGTGCATCTCCTAGTGCGCCTAATGCTTTGGATGCGTAACAGCGATCCACTTCGTCACCTGTGCTTGTCAGGTGACATAAGCTTTTTATGACTTGTTTTTTGTTAGACATTATGTTTTTTGTGAGATTTTGGAGCGTAGGGTGCGTCCCACGCACCTTTTTTTAATGGTGGGGTGGGTGATTATTAATAGTGCCGGATGCACCCGACGCATTTCGATGAATGGTGCGTCTCCAATTAATTTCCTTGAAATTCACCAAAATCCTGAGTTTCAATATTAGGAACCATGCTACCCCAATGAGCGGAATAAATAGAGGCTTTGACATCACGATGAAAAGTTGAATAGGGCCAATCACCTACTTGTTGCACATGGCCGTGTTTAACCGGATTGTAGTAAATATAATCGACATGTCTTTCAAAATCCATTTCATCACGAATCCAATGTTCCCAAAAACGTCTTTGCCAAATTCCAGATTCTTTGCGTTTTTGTCGTGAGGCATTTAGATAAGCACTATATGGTTCGCCGCAACAACGACTTACATTACGTTTAATGATAGCCCATCGTGCGGAAAAATTAGCATCATTCGGTGGTAATGTCCATATACAATGAAGATGATCCGGTAACAAAACGCAGGCATCCATTTTAAAGGGCAAAGTTTGTCGGGTTCTTTTAATCCCTTCTCGTAGTGCTTGTCGAAATTCAGGGCGCGTTAAGTCAATGCGTTTTCTGTCTAGCACATTAACCGTAAAAAAATAAGTGGCTCCGGCAACTCGAACACGACGGTAATTTGACATCGTTTATTCCCCCGATGTGGTAGGGTGCGTCCTACGCACCGTCATCGGCACCATTTAAAATTTTTAATGCTGCGGTGCGTGGGACGCACCCTACATCTATTAATTATGGATGGTGCGTGGGACGCACCCTACATCTCTTAATTATGGATGGTGCGTGGGACGCACCCTACATCTCTTAATTATGGATGGTGCGTGGTATCCGACGCTTGGTAGGGTGCGTCCTACGCACCGTCATCGGCAACATTTAAAATTTTTAATGGTGCGATATTGTTAATGGTGCGTGGGACGCACCCTACATCTATTAATTATGGATGGTGCGTGGGACGCACCCTACATCTATTAATTTCTATGCGTGGTATCCGACGCTTGGTAGGGTGCGTCCTACGCACCCTCATCGGCACCATTTAAAAATCAAGCAATATTTCTAGGCGCAAAGGACATAGTACGGAATTCCTTCTTATACTGGGATTCTCCAATCTTCTTAACCTTCGCCACGCCTATCTTATAATTATAGTTGCCGCTGATATGATCAACAACACGCGCTGATAAAGCATTAGATGGTTGACGAGTATCTAGCATATTCGCATACATCATGCCTTTTTTGATGTGGGGTGTCACTACTGCAACCCCTGTGACTGCCGCTTTAGACAATTCAATATGCCCTCGCTTCATCAATTCTGAGAATTGAAACTGATCATTGTAGACGCCAAGAATCGTGTCCTTGTGGGCTGCTACACGATCCGAGTACATCATCACATAGTCGCCTGATTCAATACCACGCGCCTTAGCATCATCTGGATGGACTTCTACAAAATTTTCCGGCCAGCGTTGCGTGATATAGGGGCGGCGTTCTACGTCATCAAAACCTGATTGCCAGATTTCGTTAATACGCCCATTGCTAAACCAAAGTTCATCATCTTTGGGTTTTAACCATGTCCAGAAGTCTGAGAATAAACTCCACGGATGCTTTTGCAGGTTGACTTTGCCGGTTTGGGTATTGAAGTGGGTCATCTTTTTGTTGACCATGTTCGCTTCACCCGGTCCGTTGTCTCCGTACCGTTCTGCTATCATTTCTGGTGTCATGGTGGTATCGTGCAAGCGTTTTGTGCCCTTCAATTCTCCTTTTTCATTAATGAACGTAGGACCTTGGATACCGTCTGCACCTAAGAGGCGCAATTGTTCATGCAGGGTACGCCCATGGCGGTGAGCGTAAACTTTGATCATGTGATACGCTTTTCGCCCGCCTCGGCTGAAGCGCGAAGATTCTTCCGCTACATCGTTAGAATTTTTCCAATCAAAGCCGTCAAAGCCCATCCGTTTCGCTAGTTGCGCGATAATCCACCAATCCGGTTTGGCATCGCCGGGCGCATCATAGAATTTTTGATATAAACGTAAACGACGCTCGCCGTTGGCACGCATAAAGTCTTCTTCGCCCCAAGTGGCGGCTGGGAAGATAATGTCGGAAAACTGGGCACCGATAGGATTGCGGAGATAAATATCTTGGTCGATGACGACCATCCCGCCAGAATCGGCACGCGCTTTGAGTGTATCAATAATTTCTTGCTTGTCGTAGGTGCGTACTTGGTGTGGATTGGTAACAACGAGTTCATGAAATCGCTGTTGCAGTCCTTGGGAGCCGCACATGGATTGAATCCAAGTCGTGCCGATAACATGCGCCATACGAGTATGGCCAGAAACCAGCCAGCGATCTGTATCCAATGCCCGACGACGACGACCTGGTACTTTTTCCGGTGATTTGTTGCGTGGAGGTTTACCGCCACGTCGTCCGCCGCGTTGGTGTCCTCCGAAGCGTCCGACGACTTGGCCGGGACGACCTCCCGCTCCACAAATCGTAGCGAGGGAGGAAATGGCATTGGTATTGCCTGTGTTATTTGACCAATAAAAGCCTTTTTCAATGCCAAAGGATGCTTTAACGCGAGTACCATCTGCTTTGGGCTTGGCTATCCATTCTGCCGCTGTGCGAATTTTGGCGGCATCAACGCCTGTCAATTCGGCGGCTTTGTCCAATTCATACTCAGGTTGGGATAATAACCATTCTTTGTAGTCCTCAAAGCCTTTGGTTTGGAATTTACCCCATGTGGTGCGCCATTGCCAAGGGGTGTTACGGGTACCTTGACCAAAGCCAGAATTGGATTCCCATTTGTTATTGACCCAGTTTTTAAGCCATTCCTTGTCTTCCCAGCCATTTTCTAGGACGATGCGGGCAATAGCACCCAGCAGGACGGTATCAGTACCCGGATAAACGTCAAGGTGTAATCCGCCCATTTTTTTAGCAAAAGCAATGCCCGCCGTTTCACGGGGATTGACCATAATGAGCTTCATACCATTGTAAACACCGGGCATAATATGCTGGGTGAAGACAATCGTCTTAGTTTCATAAGGATCAGTACCCATACACATCAACACGTCGGCTGATGCCCAATCGTCATACGATGGTCCAAAATTGTCAAATCCGGCATCCCTGAAGCCAGGCGTAGATGTCACATCAGAGGGGGTATCATGGAAAGTAAAACTGGCGGTATTGATGTGGCGCAGGGCAAATTTAGTGATGGCGTAAGTGTTTTCAATGTACTGGTAAGAGTAGGTTTTCACCGAATAGGCGTTGGCACCATGCTTGGCAATCACATGTTGAGCCACTTCCGCTGCAACATCAAGGGCAAAATCCCAAGGCACGGGTTGCAAAATGCCGTAAATCCGCATCAACGGCGTGGTCAAACGATCACGAGTCGGTGTTTTGGGATTGTAGCATTTTTGGGCTATCAATCCGCCCCGTATACTGGAATCGCCATTGGTATTGACCGTTGTGGCATCCTTGTTTGGGGTGATGACGACATGATGGGGAATGCTTTTGTGCATCACAACATTGTGCTGTGCTGGTGCAACCCAGTCTTGTAGAGCATTACTCGGAAAGTCGATATTGAAAGCATTCTCAGAGGCTTTAGGGCCGCCATCACCAGAGCCAAGTGGCCAGCGGTAAACCTTATAAGCACAAGCGGCAATACAATAATCGCAGCAAGTCGTTAGCACATCAGCATGTTTGGGTGGCAGTGGCACACTGTCTTCAGGCAGATAGTAATTTGTAGACATTGTTCGTTTCCTATATTTATGTGTTCATTAGGTTTTCGTGACGGCCAAATAGTAGCCCCATCATGCCAACTGCATAAATATCATCTCCCTCCAGTTCCAACATAATCTGTGGCAAGCTTTGGTAGGCTTGACCAGAGACGATGATTCCGTGACGGCGCAAGTCATAGACTGATAGATGGAATGGACATTGTCCCAGTGTGCGTTGATCACCGGTCACTTTGTAAGTCCCATGCAATGGTCCACCTTGATGGGTACAGAGATTGCTGAAGGCGACGATGTCGCGCTGTGGGCCGATTCCACCGCCTGCCTTGACGTTGCCCATTTTGACGAGCGTACAAGTGGTATTTTTGCCGTCATCAGGGTAGTTAAAAGCAAGCGGTTCATGGTCTTTCAATTCGCTTAGCTTGGCGAGAAATTTGCGTGGATAGCCAATCACACGGGCTTTAACGGGCGCTGCTTGGGCTGTGCCGGGAAATAAGGTAATTGTTGTGGCAGCCGCACTGGTTGCACCGCTATAAAGCAAAAATTGCCGACGGTTTAGCATACATTGACCATGTGCTGCCGCAGATTCTTCGTGTTTCGTTGTCATTGATGTTACTCCTTCAATTCTTTACTTTTTAACGGCCTGCAATTCTGCCTCAGTGAATAAGGGCGCGTAGGGGGGCAATTCTGGTCTCTCTATAGTGATTTCTTCACCAGAGAAGGCTTCTAGGAAGGCGATAAGGTCTTCTTTTTCTTCATCAGTCAAGCCCAGGGGTTTGATGAGCTTACTCTTATTCTGAGGCCAGTCGCTGGTTTGGCCATCTTCATTAAATCCGCCCCGATCATAGAAATCCACGACTTCTTCAAAGGTGTAAAAAGCACCGTTGTGCATGTAGGGTGGCGTGTACACGGTGTAACGCAGAGAGGGTGTCCTGAATTTGCCCTTATCCCATTGATTTTTTGTGCGGAAATATAATCCGGCATCTGCTTTAGCGGTACGATACAATTCTTCGGTTGAGCCTTTCGCGTAATATTCAAAACGGAAAGTAATTTGTGCCAGTCCATCTTCTTCCCAGCGGGTGGATGATGGTACTCCGATATTGTAGAATCGTTGATCGGAGGCTAATGGGCCATTGTGACATTGGATACAGCCCGCTTTTCCATTGAATAAGGCCATGCCGCGTATTTGTTCCTCTGTGAGTGCCTCTTCGTCGCCTTGCAAATATTGATCGAGAGGGGTATCGCGCTGTACCAAGGTACGCTCAAAAGCGGCGATGGCTCTCCAAGCATTACCAATCAGTGGCCATTCGTCACCGAAAACTTCTTTAAAACGCTTGCGATATTCTGGGATTAAAGCCATCCTAGCTTCCATAATATCGTTTTCACCGTTGCCAGCAACGCCACCCTTCGCAGCGGCAGGGGCTTGCCTTTCCAAGGAGGGTACGGCACCCGCCCAGAACAGTTTGCCGTAGTAGGCGGAGTTGACGATGGTTTGGCTATTGCGCCAGTGGACTGTGCCCGGATATCCCCGCGAGAAGTCGTCAGCCCAAGCCCAGCCTTGGTCAGCCTCATGGCAAGTGGCACAGGCGGTAGAGGTATCTCCTCCAATACGGGGATCAAAAAACAGTATTTTGCCCAGTTCCACTTTGGCATCTGTTTGTTTATTGTCAGGCGGAATGGGGGGCGGTCCTAAGGGTGCCAGTGGTGCTGCACTCAATGGGCTGCTCAAAAGCAGAATTAGTCCTGCGATTTTCAATTGTCTATACATGATTTACTCCTTTAGTTGCGGACATTGCGCCAGTCTTCGATGGCTTCGTATTCTGTCGGGAATTCGTCTGTCCAGATATATTCGGCTGTCGTTAGTGGCTCTCCTGATAAAGCTAACAAGAAAGCAATCAGGTCGTTTTGTTCGGCTTCTGTCAAGTTAAGTGGTTTGAGCAAGGCATCTTTATGACTATCTTCTCCTCCTCCATTATTGTAGAAGGCGACGACTTCTTCTAAGGTTTTCAACATGCCGTTGTGCATATAAGGGGCGGTGTATTTGAGTTCCCGCAGCGTCGGTGTCATAAACTTGCCCATGTCGCTACCATCCGCTTTGTGGGTTTGTATATGAGCACCCGGATCACGCTTTAAACTCATATAATTTTCGAGGCCCAAAAACATGGCATAAGCGATGAAGGCTTGGTGATTCAATGGTTTAAGGAAGACGTTCCAGTTTTCGGCTACGCCGGTGTTGTGAGCTTGTCCGTCGGAAAACAGGGGACCGTTATGACAAGCGATGCAATTTGCTTTGCCCTTGAAGAGTGCCATGCCACGTTGGGCTTCTTCAGACATTTTATTGGTATCAAAGGGGACATTTTTCGAGGTGAGTGTTTTTAGGTATTCAGGAATGGCTTTTCGCACTTTTCCATTGGATGGTTCTCCGTATCCTGCGGCTTCAAACATTTCCAAATAGATGGGGTCCTGCTTGACACGCTCTTGCATGATACGCATGTCCATATTCATAATATAGTCTTCGGTGATCATGCCACGGGTGACATCATTGAGATTTGTACCGATGCGCCCGTCATGCATCCAGACTTTTTTGTGGGCGGTATTGATCAGGGTGGGGGCATTGCGAAAGTGGCCGTTGCCCGGATAGCCGGGTGAGATGGCTTGCTTAGACGAAAAGCCATTGTCGGGCTGATGACAGGTGGCACAGGAAATGGCGGCATCTCCTGATAGCCGTGTATCAAAAAAGAGTCGTTTGCCCAGTTCTGCCTTGGCTTGGTTGATTTTAAGCGGTGGCAAGGGGCCAATGTCCGCCGCTGACGCTAGATTGGCTGTGAATGCCATTGCTAGGCCTACTGAGATCGTCGAAAGACGATGCTTAACGCTTCGCTTTTTCATGCCGCTTTCCTTTGGGTTGGTTGAAAATAAATTTTAGTGCAAGGTGCGCCTTGCACTCCTGAAAAACAGAGAAATTCAAAACCTTAACTACAGGGATTATTTATTAACAGGGATAAGTCAAAATATTATTAGACTTATCCCTGCAAATTGGCTGTCGTTAAGGTTTTGACTTATCCCTGCTAAAAAGTAATCCCTGTAGTTAATGAGAAAAACTAAAACTTGTAGTTGAAATCTAAACGAAAACGGTTGCCGTCTTGATCGTCTGTGATATCTTCTATCGAATAAAGACGGCCCACGATGCTTAAATACGCTAGAGGTTTATAGGCAAACCTAAATTCGTGACCTTTCATATTACTAGATTGTGGATTCCAACGCCCCCAGTCATCTTGCGCGTAGGAGGTATGAACTGCCAGCGTTTCAATACGGGCATAGTAATAGCCCAACAGCCAGTCTCCTTCATTTTTCAATTTGCCGACTTTAATGGAGGCTACATAACCATCTGTTTCGTCGCGATTAGCAACCGTGAAAGGATCAGGATCGGTTTCGGAGTAATCTTCGGCGTTGTGCATCCAGTCCAGTCCCACCGTCAACGGTAAGCCTACTTTGAACTTGGCTTGTAAACTGCCTATCCAGATTTTGTAATCTCTTAACCCGTTGTTGTCCCAAAGGGTTGAGTGTTCAGCATCTGGATCATCGGGATTGGCATCAAAGCCCAGGAAACCAGCAGCCGCCGTCAATTTATTTTCGCCAAATTTGGTGGAGAAAACGAGTTGTCCTAAGCCTAAATTTCCGGAAAATGTATGCATACCTGTTGGTAGGGTAAAATAAGCGGTATTCACTTGCAATTCGCTGCCACCAAAACCAAGTTTATAACCAGCGGCTAATCCTGCTGGTGTGGCATCATCATCCCAAAACATTTCGTTTTGTTTCCAAAACGGTAGGCTGTTGCGACCCACCCAACCCCAAAGTCCATTGGCTTTCCCCTTTATAAACCACTTATCAAAGTTGAAATCCGCATCCCCTGTGTTATTGTCATCAAAATCCAGTATCGTGATGTGGGGAGAAAGGTGGTTGTTGTCAGAGCCGGTACGCAGACGGGCACCGTAGGTAAAGTTATCTGTGGGGTTATATTTAAAGCCAACGCGGGCACGGATGCGGGCACGATTTCGATCTTCGCGTTCGGTACCATTAGCCTTTTGCGAATCCCAGTCGGCCTCAAAACGCAGACGGAAATCTCCATATATCTTAAATTTATCGGTTGAAAACATGTCGGCTTGAACGCTGCTCGCCCCAATGCTCAAAAAACCAGCCAATATTGATGCTAATTTGAATCGGTTTACAATATTCTCCATATTTTTAAGCCTATTGTGTGGTTATGGTAGTCAATGTTAAATACATTAAAAAAAATATGTGATAAAGTCAACTACTTTTTTTTTAAAAATTTTCAGTTTTTTGGAGTCGGCCAGATTTATCTTGGACTATGTACTTAACGCCTCCGCACCAATACCAATCCCACCAAAAAGCTCAAAAAACCAACGCCCAACGGCACCCCATACAGTTTCATCGGCTCATCTGGCGGTGGTAGTAGTAACCAATACCAACCTGTCAGGGTGTGTTTTGAGCCAATTTCGCCATTGCTGCCGTCCCAATTGGCAAAGGAGACAGGGAAAAATTGTCCTTCGCTAAATGATAAGTCACCTGATTTGCCGCCTTTTCTTGGCCGCTTCATTAATATTTGCCAACGTCCATCTTTCCACTGCCCTGTTGCGATTAGGCTTTTATCGCTTTGTCGAAATTCTGGGCGTTTATCAGGGCCTTTGCCTTCCAATATCATTGCCTTGGGCACATTTTCTGGCTCAATACTGCCCGCATTCCAATACCAAATCGTTGTGGGATGCCTCGCATCGCCATGACGATAGAGTGGTTTAACCACGACAGGGGTGGTTTGAAATGCCCCTTCTTTTGGAAATTGGATGGCAAAGGCATCGGAGTGCATTTCCAATTCTTCATCTTGAATGCCTTCAGAAACGGGTTCTCCTGGGCGACTATCTGTCCTATCATCTATTTCTAGGAGAAATGCAATTTCTTTGTTGTTGTAGAGTACACGCGCCGTCACCACTTCTGCCAATGGTGTAAACAAACGGGGTTCTTTGATGATGTTGGGCACTAAGCGCATTGTTGTTTTCTGTGCTTTGTTCCACGCTACATCATTTACGCTGTTTGGCAAGCTGCCTTCTATTTTTAGTCCTTTTATGACGCTACGTTCTCCGGGGGCGTTATTATTTGTTCGCAGGGAGTAAACATAGTTTGCTATATGCCATCGATCTTCTAAACTCACCGGATCAGGGTCATCGCTTGTTGAACGGTGTGCTGGCATCGGTGTTCCGAATAGGCCAATAGATAGACGAGTATAAATATTACGGATCGTTTCGTCTCGGTTTTCGACATTTGTCGCTCGCCATGTCCAAGGTTGTGTCAAATTACGTGGCCAAATTCGATAGCCCCAGTCATCGGTTAGGCGTTTGCCAGAGGTGATGTTGCCGCGCCCGGTATGACCATGACATTGTTCACAGGTTTTTTGATAGGCTATTTTGCCTAATGCGATGGATTCTTCTGTGTAGGCTATTTGACCATCAGTCGGTTCAATTTCTGTAACGTGTATGAAGTTTTTGGGATCAATAGGCGTATCTTCTTCATCCTCTTCTTCATCGTCTTCTACATCATCCTCTTCAGGTAGCCAAGTGCCTGAGACATCAAAACTTTTGAGAACAGGAATTAAACTATTGATCTCTTCTTCGCTGAGTAAAGTTTCCCAGCCGGGCATACTTGTACCATTTAAGCCATGTTTGATGGTATTGAATAAATCTTCATCGCGTGCGGGTAATTCTCCGGGAGAGGTTTTGTATTTAAACATGCCTAAACTGAAATCGCGTGGCCTCGGATAGAGATAGTCCGCCGCCGGACCATCACCTGCCCCCTCTTCTCCGTGACAGACGGCACAGCGAAACTGGTAAATCTCTTTGCCCGTCATTTGGGCACGTTGAGATTGGATTTGATCCTTCATGCCTGTCACCGCTTTGGAGATTTTTTGATCCCACATACGTGGCACTTGTCCAACATAGTCGTAGAGAAAGGTGATCACTTGCCACACTTCTTCTTCATTTAACATTTCATGCCAAACTGGCATCGCTGAGTTCCAAGGCGTCCCTTCTTTGGGTAAACCCGGTCCGCCTGTGGTAATACGCCAAAATAAAAAGGCTTCTTGTAATTGGGCAATTGTTCCGACATCTTGAAAATTGACCGGCATCGGATTAAAGCCTGATGCAAAAGGTCCATTCCCATCAAGTAGATCGCCATGACAATAAATGCAGTTTTTAAAATAAATCTGGCTACCCGCTTTGACGGCCTCTTGATAGATATTCACATCCGCTTGAGCCCGTATAGGATTTTCAAGTGTTGTCAAATTATAAGATTTATCGTACACCCGCAAAGTAGAGGGGGGGGCGGGGTGAACTTGCCGCAATTCTACTGGCGATTCAAAGGAGGGTTTTAGGTGATTGTAGGTGATATAAGCGAAAAGCATGGGTATGAAAAGTAAAAAGCCCCAACGAATAAGCCCTTTATCTTCATCACGTAACACGGCTTTAATCGGTTTTTTGAACTCTTTCCAACGTTCTTCGTCAAATGAAAAGTAGAGCAAAACGCCAACAATGGTGATGATCATAAATTCGATCATCAATGATTTTGGCATAACCGGTGGAAAGGCGTTATCAAAGATGAGGTAGGCGCAGACAATCACAAGTGTGGCTTGCCAAAAGGCGGTAATTTTTTTCATTATGGCGCCCCTTCTGCTAGAAATTGTACAATCATTTCTAATTCTTTCACTTTCATCTGTTCAGCAAAGTTGTTGGGCATCATAGGAGAATAACCTTCGGTGATCACGGCATTTGGCTCAATAATACTTTGGCGAATTTCTGCGCTGCTGAGACGAGTCGCGACATTTCTCAAATCTGGTCCTATCGAAGATTCTGAAGTCAATATCGCATGACAAGCGGTACAGCCATATTGGTTAATCGCCGCTTCTGCATTTTCTGCCAGTGCAGGTGCTTGTACCGTTGTTTTTTCTTCGGTTGGCGTCGCGGTGGGCAGTGCGACTGTCATTTGATTGCCATCTTTTACCTGCATATAGGCAATAATGGCATTGATTTCAATATCAGACAATTGAATCGGGGCTTTATTGATCACTGGCATAGGCGATTTTGAGCCTTGTTTTCCATAGTTTTTGACGATATAAAGGCTCGGTTCTAACATGGATTCCCGCAAATAGCTTTCGGCATCCGTGGCTTTACCTTGATAGCGAGCATCAGCCAATCGCTCAGCGGCAGTCTCTACCATATTCCTCGCCAGAATATCAGGAGCACGTCCCATATTGTTATGACAAAGCGTACAAGTACCTTTACCTTTAAATAAGTCCTCTCCCAATAGCACAAAACTCTCTTCGGTGAAGGCTCCGGGATCAAAGGTTTTTTCCACCGGCGCTTCTCCCTCTACTTGTGGCAAGAGGTTAGTGATTATTGTAAAAACTAATGTGAGGGCTACGCTGAATCCTAATACTTTGATGACGATTGGCATTATGCACCCTCCACTTGTTTAGTCGTCGAAAGTGAAGCTATCCAAAATATAAATAAAATAATGATTAAAAACAATAAGGTAGCAATTGTAATCATATTACCTGCGTGCCCAATGGCAGGAATATAATTTTCGGGTGAGTTATCTTTCATCACTGTGTAAACATGCCAATGTGTCCGTACACTGGAGCGTACATATCCCATCAATGCCATTAACCATGTAAATGCAATGGGCAAGGCAAACAGGGCATATTGTGATCGGGTTGTCACTTTGCCCCATTGTGAGGGTAGGATTTTTGCATTTTTAAACATGAGACTATCGATCACTACGCCGCTGATGATGACTATCAAGGTTGAGATGACTTGCATGACGCTGGAGCCAACTTTATAGACGGTATTTGTGAAATAGCCGTAGTACACGCCGGCAAAAATCACATTGGCAATGGCGACGATATAAATAGCGACGATTAAGGCGTTACCGAATTTTTCCCATGAGACGGTGATTTCTTTGTCTGAACGGCGATACAATTGAAATGAGAGAAAGGTGAAAATAAGCATCAAGTTGACTGCAATATTTTTCGCGGGCATGATGCCCAATGGTCCTAGGAGATGATGATGACTTCCACCTAAGGTGGCTATTTCAGAGGGATTTAAGATCAATGTATGCGGAGTCACCCAGATGAGAAAGCCAAGTACAAGTACAAAGGCGATATATTTGATCAGCCAAGTATAGCGCCGAGAGCCTTCGCAGCGTGACATGCCGGACCAGAGATAGTAGTTGGCGGCTAATAGGATGGTGCCGATGAGTACGGCTTGTACAACAAACAGCCAAGCTAATATTCCCCCCATGGCTGTGATACCCATTTGTTGAGAATAGGCATAAATTTCTGCCATTAACCAGTAGCCGGCGAAGGGTAAGGGTAAAAAGGCGAGAACAGCAATAAAATTAGAGGTGTAGCCCATCCAATCATAGTGGGCTTTTTCAGCGGCTGTTTTGGCACTGAGGAATTTGTAAGCGGCATACGCACCAACTATCGCACCTCCAAAGGCAATATTTGCAATAAAGCGGTGTAAATTAAGGGGATTCCATAATGGTCCTTTCATAATTTCCCAGATATTACCGGTGACTGCGCCCACTTCATTGACTCCAGAGGGTGCCATCATAAAGGATGCCCATGAGTTGGCAATAACTAATATTGTGGTTCCGACGACATTGAGCAGTAATCCGATGGTGAGATGTACCCATTTTGCATCGCCATAACGCATGGCATTCCAGCCATAATAATAGATATAGAGGAGTGCGCTTTCGGCAAAAAATAGGCCAGCATAGATGAGAGTTTGTACATTGAATACTCGCATCAGGTAGGCCATCAATTGTGGATAAAGCAAAAATAAGGCAAAAGCCAATGTTCCTCCGAATAATGCCGTTATCGAATAAGCCGTCATACTGATTTTCATAAATTCATGCGCCATATCATCATAACGCTGTTCCCCGGTTTTATGTCCGATCAGTTCAATCACTAATACAAATAGTGGTACAGCCAAGACGAAAGCGGCAAAAAATAAGTGGAGTTGTGCGATGAGCCAGACAAAAGATCGGCTGCTAAAGCCCATTTTCGGGTAGTCACTGCGCTTGAGTTGGGGGGCAGGTATGAGTGCTTTTTCTTCACTCTGGTGCGATTTGCTGACTGAGATTTCAGGCGAAGGCTCTCCGACAAGCCGCACATGACCGATGGGCTGAATGCGTTCAGCAATGGATTCACTGTCCATTGTCAAATCTGCCGCCGCGACTTGGGGTATAGCGGTAGAACAAATTATTGCGAATAGTGCAAGGATTCCCACCCATTTTGCTGTTAGTTGTTGTTTTTGTTGCATAGTGCTATTGAGCGGGCGTTAAATACCAATTGAGTGGTAAACCTTGGCTTGCCATAATAAATTGGTCTATACCATAAAAGAGTAATAAGGTGAGCGTAAAGGCGGTTAGCCAAATGAGGAGAGTATTCATAGGGAGAAATTCCTAATGATGAATGGGTGAAATGCCATGTGAATAGATCAGTAGCCACCAAAAAAAGACTAGGCTGGCTAGTAGGGTGATGTAAAAAAGTTTCGCGCCCCAACCTGTTTTTTGCTCAGAGTGGTTTTTCATAATTGTTTTGGATATCAACTAAGAATTAATGGTGGATAGGATAGCTTTGGCAATTATTAAATAACCTTGATTTAGATCAAGAATCGCTTTTTATTTAGTACAACGGATTGACGGAATAAACGGATTTAATTATGACAGACAAAAATTATTTATAGTAGTATATGCTGCATCAAGCAAGCTACGCACCTTTTGTCAATGTGGATAAATTATACCTGACAAGACGGTGCGTAGGACGCACCCTACATTAATCCTGGCTACGCTCGCTTTATTTTCTTTTAGTTTTTGTTCTTGTAGTTATTTGTTTTGACTTCTTAACTTAATGGCATTTGTGCTCGCTGCTTCACTCGGAAAAACCCAAGTTCGGAGCCATTAGTTAAAAATGTTTAAGGGTGATCTCAACGAACCGATCAGAATTAAGCTTGATCCATTCTTGATGTTTCAAATACCGCCGCCGTGTCACAGATATTTTATATTTTCCCCGCTTGAGACAAATACCTGGCTGATAGGGTGCTTTAATATTCATAATTCTGATATCACTATCTGGCGGTGAGGCATTGACGATCAGACTGTATGTATTTCTAGGGCAAGTTTTCTTCTCTAGTATCACCGGCACTGTGAGGTTTTGGTCTGATATTTTTATCCAAAACCGAAGTTTTTTATAACCAGGTTGGCTGATCTCAATGTCGTAAAATCCCGTCTCAAGTTTAATACCCGGAAAATAGGGTGGTGAGACCCTGTTCACTATTCTTATCCGACTGTCAGAGGGTATGACTTCCACAGTCAGCTTGTATTTTTCTTTTGGTTGTTTTTTTACCAATGCTCTTGATGGCAGTGGTTTCAAAGGCAGGGTGCGAGCAAATAAGCTGCTTTTCAGATGTTTAATTCGTGCATAAGATTCCTCAATCCGTTCAGGCGTGATTTTGCCCTCTTTTATTAATTGCTCAATAACAGCGACGGTACGGGGGACAATATTCTTATCATATTCCAAGTTATTCCCTATAACGATGATGTCAACGCCGGCTTCAATAAGGAAGTGGATTGCCGATTTAAAACTGTAATGGCCGATAATGGCTTTCATCTGTATATCGTCGGAAACCACAACGCCTTTAAAATTTAAATCTCGACGCAACTGATTGGTGATTATTTCTTTTGAAAAACTCGCTGGAAATGAGGGATCCATATTTTTGTTGAATATGTGTCCCACCATTACGGCATCTGCCATACCTGCACCGATGATCTCTCTATACGGTTGGAGTTCACTTTCCTGCCAAGTGTTTGTCACTTCAGCCCATTTCTTGTGTGAATCTGCGACACTACTGCCATGTCCTGGAAAGTGTTTGAGGGCAGTCAGTACGCCGTGAGCATGATGCGCTTTAATAAACTCAATAGCGTGTTGGGTGACAATGTCAGGATTGGCTGAAAAACTGCGCCCTAATCTTCCAATCACGGGGTTATTAGGGTTAAGATTAAGATCAACAACGGGCGCTAAATTGAAATTTATCCCAAGTTGTTCCAGTGTTTGAGCCATCTTAGACGCTTCTTTGTAAGTCCGCTTTGGCATATTCTTTTTGCCCAAATACTGAGCCGAAACGGTACGTGGAAAACCAAATTTTGATTTTAGCCGCTGTATCTTGCCACCTTCTTGATCAATGGCAATAAATAAGGGTGTACGCGAAAACGATTGTAGCTGTTTAATCAGTGATTTCACTTGGGTAGGCGATTTGATGTTTCGTTTACTCTTTTTTAATAATAGATCATAATCAAAGAGTAAGACGCCGCCTACGTTATGCTTTCGGATGTCTCGTACAATGGGAGACTTTTTATTGACGCTGAGTCCGCGAAAGCCCACTATAAGCAGTTGAGCGATTTTGTCTGCCAAACTCACTTTTTCACTTATTATCGACTGAGGCTTGATTTCCTCTGAGCCGCTTGCACAAAGAGTAAAAAAGGTGCTGGAAAGCACTAAAACTATAAAAATAGGTACTTTTATTAATGCTTGCATAAGGATAGGAACATTTTTTAAGAGCTATGGTAGAATTAACGATGGAAAGGAAAGCAGTTTAGACAAAAATTAATCATAATAAAACAAATTTGATAAAAAGTCAATCAATATATATATTAGTGGCATTATCGAGGAGAGAAATATCTTGGACAGACTAAAAACGAAGGGCGTTGGTATCATGATGATACTGATTGTGAGTTGTATTGGGATGGCGGATATCCAAGGCGCTCCCTTTGGTGGTGAAATAGACAAGGCGAGTGATTCACTCGACCGTGGACACCGTATTCTACTCGAACGGGGTTTGCAGCTCCAGGCAACTGTCCTTGATAGTACCGCTTTTAATCTGGAGACCTGGGCAGCGTCCAACTTCACCACGCCCAATTTTTGGGCCAGTCCCTTGGCCCCAGAGTTTCTTGCACCGGCTCACGGTATCTTACCCTGGGCACGGTGGACCACATGGTGGACAAACGAACTGGATTTCTTGACACCAGCAGAAGCGCCTTACGAGCAGACTTTCGTCAGCATCCATCATGGCGATGAGGTCGATCTCTCAGACTCGGCTAATGTACAAAAGATTGCTGACTTGTTGGCCCAACTCAGGGTACTCTATCCTGACACGATTTCGTTCCATAATGAAAGTATTGAAATATCGTCCTTCTCCGAAACCCAAAACATGATGGCGGTGGCCCAGCCGGACATCATTCACGCTGTCTCGTATCCCTTTGGCGATGAAAATGAAGAGTATGAAGGCGGTAGCCCGACTAAGATGTATGAGACCTTTGAGCGATACAGGACACTGAGTCTCCTGGGCCACGACGGCACTGGCGCTAACCCTATTCCTTACGGTATGTTCATCCAAACTTTTCACAACAATGATCGGTGGGATCGACAGCCGACCACCTCAGAAGTGACGCTCCAACAATTCACCGCCTGGGCCTTCGGTTGCAAGATGACCAATGCCTTCATCTATAACAGCAACACACCCCTTCACGGTGATCTGATTTCGGCACTGTTCAACGGCGATGGCGATTCAAGTCCCACCCCCTTCTTTTTTTTCATGGCAGAACTCAACGCCCAGAGTCGGCGTCTCGGCCCCGCGCTGGTTCGTCTCATCAGCACGGAAGTCTTTATGAAAATGGGGCGTCACGAGAAAAATTTTGTGTTGTGGAAAGAGGAAAAAGAGAACGATCTTCCTTCCAGTGTGCCAAAATGGAGCGAGGCCGCCGATCCCGGGTATCTGGTCAAATTAGAGGTGGAAAATCTTAATTTTCGTATCAATAGCAATCTGCCAGGCGATGTGATCCTTGGCTACTTCAAGGTGTTACATGAGGATTTCGATGGACCGGATGCCAACAATGAGCTTTATTTCATGGTGGTCAATGGCTTGTCCGATCACCGTAGTGGCACTGAAGACACTCAACAAAAGATTCGGTTGTTCTTTGATTTCGGCAGCACGGGTATCACCAGTCTCCAACGTTTAAACAAGGAGACAGGTCATGTCGATGTGGTCCCTTTGGAGCACTTGGAAGGCTCGCAATATCTGCTCACCCTCATCCTGAACGGCGGGGAGGGAATTCTCTTAAAATACAATACCGGTGCCCCCTTCGTGGGCTTCTACCCTGAGCCTTTCTGGTTTGGGATCAGGAGTGACCACTCTGGGAAGGTTCTGGATATCTATAACTTCGGCAGGGGGTTAAATGTTCAGCAATGGGACTACCACGGCGGCGATAACCAGCTTTGGAGTCTGCAAGATGCTGGCGATGGCTATTTCTGGCTCCAGTCGAAATATGACACCCGAAAGGCTCTTTCGACTAATGGCGCGAACATTCTTGTTTGGGACTACGTGGGGCACCCTCTTCAGCAGTGGTTCGCCGTGGACCTTGGAGACGGACATTATCAGGTCGTCAATAGAGACAGCGCGAATGTTCTCGATTTAGATGTTTCTGGGCCAGAACTAGGTCTTAACAATGGCGACAATGTCCAGATAGGGAAGCGTCATGGCGGCAGCAACCAGTCTTGGTCGGTGCTTGTGCCGCGTGATGTAGGGGTTCACCTTAAGTACTTAACTGCCAGCCATAAATAAAAGTCAATACAATAGTGTAAGCGGTAATACCGTAATACCAACCGCCACTCAGTTTTGGGGTTCTAATCGGTGCTACATTTAAAATCGCTAGTGCTAGCATGATAATATAGAGTAATGTGGCAAAAACAGTGGAAGCGATTAGACTTTCAAAAACAAAAAGCAAAACCAGGATAATAACATTATTATCTAATGCTAATCCATGATAGGTAGATTCGCCGATTAAGCCAAATACATTGAAGTAACTCAGTCGGAGCACTCCCGCCGCTACAATAACAAAAGCCCCTGGAATGAACCATGGGCTAAATTCTCCGTAGCTTAATAAAACAATTGCTGGAGATATGCCAAAGCTGATAATATCGATCTGCGAGTCGAGTTGCCCACCGAATATGCGCTGCTTTTCAGTCCGGGATTTCATACGTCGGGCGATAATTCCATCGCTCCAGTCAAAAAATACGGACCATATTAGCCCAATCATCGCGGCTGGAAATATTCCTAGTATGGCGAAGTAAATTGCTAGTATGGCAGAAAATAGTCCCGCCAGTGAACAAATGTTTGGTAAGTCTTTGGCGAATGAGAGTATTGTCGGTGGTGAGTCGTGGTCAGATTCTGGCATGTTTTTTCCTATGTTTAGTAATACATAGGGCAACCACAAGGGATTGCCCCTACGAATCAGGTATCCATTTCTTTAAGACACTGAATGAGATAGTTATTATCCGCCGTATTGCGGACTGCTATCCTCAAATAGGAGTTGTTTTCAAAACCCCTTTTATCTGAACAATCTTTGATTAATAGCCATTTTTCATCAAGCAGCTTATTGACCAGAAATTCTGGGTGAAATTTTTCGGACATTTCACACAAAATAAAATTAGCACTTGAGTTGATGGGTTTCAGAAAACTAATGTCATTTAATCCTCTGAATAAAAGTTGTCTATCCAAAATCAATTGTTCACAAGCTTTTCGATATTGAGCTGTGTACTTGTCAAAAATTTGCAAAAAACATTCTGCAAATGCATTAATATTCCAAATCGGCAGATTGTTTTTAATCTCTGCAATTATCTGGGTGTTTGAAGATGCCACAACGCCTAAACGAATTCCGGCAACGCCATAAGATTTTCCCAGACTTTTAATCACTATGAGATTCTCATACCGTTGCAATATTTCCGCGTCTATGAGACTGTGATTTTCATTAATTTCAGCAAAATCAACAAAGGATTCGTCCAAAATGAGTTTAATACTCATCTCTTGTAGTCCTTCCACCAGTTGAATCAGTTGAGATTTTGGAAAAAAATGACCACTGGGGTTATCTGGGTTTATCAGAATAAACGCAGAAAGTTCTTTTTCTTGACGACAAAAATTTAACACGTCTTCGACAGTGTATTGAAATCTGCTTTGAAATGATGAAAATTCAATGAGCTGCTGTTTGGCAATGCTGCTGGGATACTCATTAAAAGTAGGTACGGGTATGCCAATCTTGCCTTTTATATGGGAGAATAAGGCTCTGATTAATTCTGAGGCGCCGTTTCCAACCGTAATTTGAGACGGTTCACAGTTGAAAATACTTGCAGCCATCATATTTTGCGTATCCAAGCCCGATGGATAGGCAGAAATAAGGGTGGAAAAGGAGGCTTTTATTTCTTCAAGCATTAGCTTAGGCGGAAAATAGGGGTTGACCAAGTAGCAAAAATCCTTTATTTTTGGAAAACGCCAGTATCCCCCAAAGCGTTTTTGCAATAGATGGCTTTTAGTTTTTGTGTCAGAAAACAAAAGGCTGGCAATCTCTAAATCTTGTAGGGTGTCAATTTCATACCAGTCTTTATCTTCAATTGCCAGTGCCTTGAAGCTATGTAACGGGGTCAGTAATTTGAAGACTTCTTCGTAGTATTCATTAAGCCCTTTTACTTTTATGTAGGTTTCAAGAAACGGCAGAAAGGTATTTTGACAAAAGTCTTTCGACAGTTTGTATATGTTGACTGTTTTGAAATATTGATTGGTTTGTGTCCAGTCAAAATTCTCTTTTGGAATAAAACGGGTAACAGATTGTTCGGCATCTAATTGAACAACTGTGCCGTCCATCCATGATTCATATTTGGCGACTACGATGAGATTTGGTGATGCTGCATTTAGGCAATCACGAATAATGCTTTGATCAAAAATTAAGTCACTTTCCAGCAACAAGTTGTCGTCATTTTTCAGATATTCACGCGCCAAAAAAAGTGAGTAGATGTTGTTAGTTGTGGCATAAATCGGGTTGACTACGTATTCAATGTTCAAATCTTGGTAGCGAGTACTCAGAAAAGAACGCACTTCTTCGGCACCATGTCCAATCACTAGTACAACTTTCTTTATGCCCGCCGCTCTGATGGCATCTAGTGTATATTCTATGATCCTATGTCCATTTAGGACAAGCATGCACTTTGTTGAATCTTGAGTCAGTTGACCCATTCTGCGCCCGACACCGGCGGCTAAAATAATTGCTTGCATTTTTATTTATTCCGTAGTTAGTAAATTAAGTAAGTAGATACAGAAAAAGAAAAGTTTTTTAACATTTTTAAGCGGTTTAGTTTAAGAAATCCTATTTTTTGGAAAAATAGGATTTCTATCTATCGAAAAATTGATGATTAAATGTCCAAGGGAATGCCAGGGCGACTATGTGGAGCTGGACGGGGGCTGGTGTATTTTATCACCATCATTAGAGAATGCAAGGCAATGTTTATAACAATTTTAATAAAAATATATAAATTCAATGCGTTCTATCAGAAAAATAGTTTTTACAATTGTTTTTTGACTTATTTTTAATATAATTAATATAGATTTGAGTTCCTAAACTGAGTTTGGGAATGAATTAGTTGTACTAATGTCTCAGAAGCCCAGCTTGAGTGACATATGACAACCATCCTCTAGTACAACGGATTTGGGAAATAAACGGATAACCCTCGATGAACAATAAGAACTCATAGTACAAATAATTGATAAATAAAAGAATTAAATAATTTTTGGAATCTGATACCACCGCGTTTGCATTGAAAAAATGTTTCAGAAGATTACCATAAACAGTGGTTGTCTGCACCACAATATAAGTTTATAATATGCGCCGTCTGCATTAGCGTTGCACACCTAACAGTCCCTTGGGCTCAATCAACAGCCTTGGGTGCTTAGGAGATAAAGAGATGTCTGATTCGTATGAGGTTGAAAATAACGGAATTGATGGAGAGGATCCAATGGGCTCATTGAATCACAGCAGTGTTCAATTCAAGCTAGGCAGTTTGCTTGATCGTTGTGCTGGCAATAAATTACATTTTGCAACTGAGTTAAGTTTGGATATTGTCCAGCATGATCTAAGTGAATATCGGCTTGATGGCAAATATGAGATTAAACCTGATATTTGTGCCTATATGAAATTTCCTGTTATACCCGATAAAGTAGATGATCTGGTGACAGTCTCTCAAATGCCTGACTTAGCTATTGAGATACTGTCACCACGCCAATCGGTCGGTTATCTGATTAGAAAAATCAAAGCTTATTTTGAACTTGGTGTTAAATCATGTTGGTTAGTTAATCCGGGTATGCAGACTGTGGCGGTTTACTCGCAACCGAATCAGCGTAAAAGCTTTGATGTCGAACGCGATACCGAAGTCATTGATGATGTGATGGAGCTTCGTTTACCCATTCAAGAGATTTTTTATAGCTAGTTGCTCACTTCCAAATAGCCATTTTTTTTTTTAGCAGAAATAAGTCAAAACATTAACGACAGGGATTTTTTTTTAGCAGAGATAAGTCAAAACCGATACAAGCCGCCAAACTTATCCCTGTTAAAAAGCAATCCCTGTCGTTAATTAATGCGCTTCATCCCAATTGTTTCCAATGCCGATATTCACCGGCACTTCAATCGGTAATGCGGATTCTGTCATCAGTTCAGTCACTTTTTGACTCACTTCGTCTAAAATAGACGCTTTCGTTTCCAGCACAAGTTCGTCGTGAACTTGCAAAATAATTTTCACGTCTAATCCACTGTTTTGTATCCAATTGTCTATTAATAATAGACTTTTTTTCAAAATGTCAGCGCAAGTCCCTTGGAGGGGCATGTTAATCGCGGTGCGCTCAGCATGTTGTCGTCGTTGGCGACTACGCGATTTAATGTCGGGTATATATAAACGCCGCCCAAATATGGTTTCGACATAGCCTTGTTTTTGAGCCAATTTTCGCGTTTCTTCCATGTAGGTTTTGACGCCCGGATAACGGGCAAAATAGGTATCAATATAATTTTGTGCCTCGCGGCGTTCAATGCCCAGTTGTTTGGCTAATCCAAAGGCTTGCATTCCATAGATCAGTCCAAAATTGACCGCTTTCGCACGGCGGCGTTGTTCTGATGTGACTTCTTGCACATCAAACACTTCGGCGGCTGTGGCTTTGTGAATATCTTCGCCGGCTGCGAAAGCGGAAAGTAGTTTTTCGTCTTGAGACAAATGCGCCATTATTCTGAGTTCAATTTGTGAATAGTCTGCTGCTATCAGTTGATAACCGTTTTCTGCGATAAAGGCTTGGCGAATACGCCGCCCGGATGCTGTGCGAATGGGGATATTTTGGAGGTTGGGATTGGTTGACGATAAACGCCCCGTCGCTGTCACGGCTTGTTGATAGGATGTATGGACTCGTCCCGTTTTGGGGTTGATTTGTTGGGGTAGCGCGTCAGTGTATGTCGATTTGAGTTTGCTGAGGCTGCGATATTCTAAAATCAATTTGGGTAGCGGATAGTCGCTCGCTAATTCTTCTAACACGTCGACAGCGGTGGAAGGCTCTTTTTTGGGCGTTTTTTTCAAAACAGGCAAATCCAGTTTATCAAACAAAATGCTTTGCAATTGCTTGGGCGAGTTGAGATTAAATTCAGTGCCTGCCAATTCATAAGCTTGTTTTTCAATGACTTGTAAACTTTTTGCCAATTCTGCACTGTGCTTTTGTAATTGCGCGGCATCAATTTTAACGCCGTTGCGCTCCATACGCATTAATACAGGCAACAGTGGCATTTCCATCTCGGTGAAAATTTTGCTGAGTTTGGGAATGCTTTGTAATTGTGGCCATAATTTTTCATGTAATTGCAAAGCGACATCGGCATCTTCTGCGGCATAAGGGGCTGCATGTTCTATATAAATTTGGTTAAAAGGCAATTGTTTTTTACCTTTGCCGGCGATGTCTTCAAAATGAATGGTTTCTAATTTCAGATATTTTAGGGCGAGCGAATCTAAGTCGTGTCGTGTCGCGGTACTGTCTAAAATGTAGGATTCTAACAAGGTATCAAAAGCAATGGCTTGTAAATTGATGCCGTGATTGGCTAGCACATGGGCATCATATTTGAGATTTTGCCCGATTTTGGGTTTATTTTCCAGTAAAGGCTTGAGTGCGGCTAAGACTTCGTCACGCGACAGTTGGTGAGGTACACCTAAATAGTCATGGGTAAGGGGAATATAAGCGGCTTCTCCGGCTTGCACGGCAAATGATACGCCGACGATTTGGGCTTGTAGATAATCTAGGCTGGTGGTTTCGGTGTCAAAGGCAAATAGGCTGGCTTCATTGAGACGCTTTAGCCATTTATCAAAATCGTTTTGTGTGAGTATGGTGTGATATTGTTTTGACTTGGGCGGCGTTTTTGTGAGCCATTGTTTAAATTCTAATTCAAGATAGAGTTGTTGTAATTTCTTGACATCTGGCGCATTTAACTTTAATTGCTGTGGCGTGTGTGACAAGGGCACATCACATTTGATGGTTAAGAGTTGTCGAGTGACTGGAAAATAGGATAAAGCGTCGCGTAAATTTTCTCCGATTTTGCCCTTGAATTGGGCAGCATTTTCTATCACTGCGTCTAAATTTCCGTATTTTTGGAGCCATTTAACCGCCGTTTTGGGGCCGACTTTTTTGACACCGGGCACGTTATCCACAGTATCGCCCATTAAACTGAGATAATCGACGATTAATTCAGGTGGAATTCCAAATTTGTCGATCACGCCTTGCACGTCTAAGCGCGTTTTTTTCAGGGTGTCGATGAGCGTGACGCTGTCGTTGACTAATTGGGCAAAGTCTTTGTCGCCGGTAAAAATTAGGGTGTGCATACCAGCGGCTTGTGCCTGTTTGGTTAGGGTGCCGATGACGTCATCGGCTTCTACGCCTTTTTCTATGATTATTGGAAATCCCAAGGCTTGTACGATTTCATGTGTGAGCGAAATTTGCGCGACTAATTCGTCGGGCATGGGTGGGCGGTTTGCTTTGTATTCGGGAAATAATTCATGTCTAAAGGTTTTGCCTTTGGCATCAAAGACGATAGCGGTGTGTGTGGGTTGATAGTCTTGTAACAGACTTTTGAGCATGTTAGTCATGCCATAGATGGCACCGGTTGGCATTCCTTGAGAATTAAAGAATGAGGGTACGCCATGAAAGGCACGGTAGAGATAGGATGAGCCGTCTATTAAAATGAGTGTGTTTTTGTTTGTCATGGGTTGAGCGGGTGTGGGTTTTGTTTAATATATATTATATCAACAGTCAATTTTTATGGTTGACTAATTTTGTATAACACTATGAGCGACTCTGAATCATCAAACACGGCTGCACAATCGCAAAGCCAATCAAAATGTGAACACGATGAAACTACCTATTTACTTTCATCTCCTGCGAATGAAAAGCGGTTAGAACAAGCGAGAAAGGAATATAGTGAGTACAACGAATAAAAAACGTTAATCGGTGTGATTGATCGAACGCGATTTGGTGTCATAAGACACTTGAAGGTTTTTATTCGTTGTTCAACATTCGTTGTACTCACAACAGCAAGCGTAGGGTGCGTGCGCCAAGCGAAGCTTGGCATTTCTTGCTGGGTGAAAGTCCCGGTCAGGTAAGGGCTAACCACCCACCTGTATCGAGTGTTGCGTGTCCATAGGTAACGAACGACAC
>JALXAQ010000171.1 GCA_026991885.1 Thiotrichaceae bacterium | reverse complement strand
GTTCTAAACTATCACGCTCTTGCTGGCTTTGAGCCAGTCTCTGTTCTAAACTCAAATAACCTTCTTCAGTGCGTAGTGCAACGGATTTCCAATTTTGAGTCTCCTTTTCCATACGCTCTCCCCGTTCCTGTTCAAGGCTCAGTTGCTTGCACAATTCTTTTGTTTGTTTTTTGAGTTGCTTTATTAGAGGCTCTTTTTCCAAAGTCTCTCGTTGCGTTTTAATTTTCTTTAATTGAGTTTCCACTTTTTCGAGACGAGTCAAACGGCTTGTTAAAGTATGAATCATCTTGTCTTTTTCTTTCAAACGTTTTTGAGTCTCGACAAAGGTATCGGCAAGCTGTTTTTCTAGGTCTTTTGTGCGCCGCCGTAATATGCTCAGTTCTTGCATGTCAACACGGACCGATGCCCCTGACAAGTGTGAGAGCATGTGTATTTCTCCGTAAATTTTGTCAAGTAGCTCATATGGAACCAATGGGTGTGTCACTAAAGCCCAATAGGCACCGGCGACTTCTCCACTGTCGATGGCATTTTGCCACATCGTTTTTAACTCCGATGCTGACTGTATTTTGGCAAATTGCTTGACTATACGTTGGTACTTTTGATCAAGGTGCTTTTGCAGCTTCCGATTGGCATAATGGGATTCTCCCGCGATCCCGACAAAAATTCGATGTAGCTCATGATCGCTCTGGTTTGATTTGGGGAAAAATTTTACCTTGCGGTAGATTTGCCGTAGCTCTTTCAAAGTGAGACAGGTTCCAATGATGCTACAATGAAATTGTGCATCAAGTTCGCATAGTTTGGTACGTTGCATAGCTTTCTCCATTTTCCAAAGCTGAAGCTTTGGACTCCAACAACAATGTCAAGTCAGTTGGAGTCCACCTTCGGTTTGGCTTTTATTTTGAGTGGATGAACATCTTGGGCAATTTTGACATTGTTTTGAACATTTGTGTTTGCCATTGGATTCAGGTTGTTTTTTGACAACTTCGATAGGAAACGTTGTTTGAGCACGATCAGACATAATAAAATTCCTTATTGTACGTTTATATAAATTAACAGTGTCACTCAAGTGACTTAATTTGTGGTTGGGTATATTAATACAAATGAGAATCAATATCAAGTATTTTTTTGAGACATAAAAATTTGAGGCAACTAACCTCAGAGGTTTGGGCAAATTTTAGGCGTTTAATCAGGTGGATACGCACAGCTTAATAAAGCTTTAGCTTTGGACTCCAATATGTCAAGTTAAAAAAAAACTTGAACATCGAGTATAATGAATTAAAAATTTATCACGATAAATTTTCAATCTCTATGAAAAAAAAAATAAGGTATTGACTTACAAATGAAAATAGTCAAAGTCATTCATGGATTCCCGCCCGATTATATGGCGGGTTCTGAAATTTATTCCTACCACTTAGTGAAAGCACTGAGAGAACAGGGCGAAGACGTTTCGGTTTTCACCAGTGTTGAAAACGCTTTTGATCCGGAATATAAAGTCTATAATGAACGCTATCAGAACATGCCTGTCAGGCGAGTTAATAAATTTCGTCGCGATTACCAATATCAAGACAAATTTTATGACAGCCAAATGGACAAATTGTTCAAAGCTTACTTAGAAGAATTGAAACCGGATTTAGTTCATTTTGGTCATTTATCGCATTTATCCACCCAATTGATACCCATCACAAAACAGGAATATGGTTTGCCAATTGTTTTTACTATCCATGATTTCTGGATGTTTTGCGTTAAAGGGCAACTTATTAATCAGGATGGCAAAATTTGTCAATGCCCCTCAGTGGATCGTTGTTTGGCTTGTTCGCCTTATCATCCCACAAAATCAGAAGTCGAGAAAGCATTACAACAGATGCAGTCGGTGATTGATTTAGTAAATATTTTTCTCTCACCCTCTCATAGCTTACGTGACTTTTATATTAAGCAGGCTGTTCCCAAAGAAAAAATTGTTTATTCCAAGTATGGATTTGACACTTGCAAAATCAGTTACCGCCCTAAAAGCTATACTCAACAATCCAAAATCAAATTTGGTTTTATGGGGCGTATTATTCCCACAAAAGGAATCCGCGTCTTGATTGATGCTTTCAAAAACATTGACGCGACACTGAATATTTACGGGCAAATCGGCAAAGAAAAGCGATTTCTGCAATTTGATAATATTCATTTCAAAGGGAGTTATGATAACCATTCCATTCAATCAGTGTTAGCCGACATAGATGTGCTGATTGCGCCTTCCTTATGGTATGAAAATTCTCCCTTGGTTATTCAAGAAGCTTTTTTAGCGGGCATCCCGGTGATCACTTCCAATATCGGGGGCATGAAAGAATTGGTAAACCATGGGGTTAATGGTTATCTGTTTGAAGTGGGCAATGCACAATCGCTACAAAATGTAGTCCTTAAAATCACTGCTAACCCTATTATGTTAAATTCACTCACCGTGTCACCGCAAGATGTGAGAGATATTCAAGAGGATGCCCAGTTTGTTAGGCAAATTTATCATCAAGTGAAAAACCAATGACTAAAAAAACACTTTGGCGTATTACAATTGATACAAGCCCTGATCAATGTAATTTAAATTGTATCATGTGCGATACGCATAGTCTCTATGCAACTAGAAAATCGGTTAAGCGTAAACGCATGGAACCAACACTTTTGCGTGATATTTTAATTGAAGCCAAACAGATTGGGATTAAAGAAATCATACCCAGTACGATGGGAGAGCCTTTGCTATATCCCTATTTTCAGATTTTTATTGATGAAATTTCCCAATCAAATATCAAGTTGAATTTAACCACCAATGGCACTTTTCCAAAACGGGGTGCTGAAGCGTGGGGCAAAAAACTCTTGCCAATTACCAGTGATACCAAAATTTCCATTAACGGCATCTCACCGAATATCAATGAAAAGGTGATGGTTAACACGAATACTAAAGAGGTACTTAACAATATTAAAATCTATTTAAAAATAAGAGATTCATTTCAAAACCAGCCAAAGCCTCCGACGGTGACACTACAAGTGACTTTCATGAAAAACAATTTGGAGGGAATCCGTGAAGTCATTGAATTTGCCGTTAAGCATAAAGTCAATCGTGTCAAGGGACATCATCTCTGGGTTAATTGGCAAGAATTGGAAACCGAGAATCTGCGTCATCCAGATAATATTGGCATTTGGAATCAGTTTATTAACAGCATTGCCTCGTATCGTCGTCATATCAAATTGGAAAATTTCGATAAACTAGCCGAAAAATATAATATTGAGCGATTAATTCCTGACGCTTACGAATGCCCATTTCTTGGTAAAGAACTGTGGATAGATCAAGATGGGAATTATAACGTGTGTTGCGCTCCCTCAGAAAAAAGGGTAACGCTGGGTGATTTTGGTTCATTTAAAAAAATGAGTTTATTGGAGATATTTAATTCTAAGCCGTATAAAGAACTCTGCTTGAACTATAAAACCAAGGATATCTGTCAAACATGTCTGTTACGAAAACCGTCTTAAATTCTATTCAAATTTCGCTTGATGAAACATACCATCATATTGATGGAAAACCTTTATATAATGCACGATTTCAGCGCGTTATGAGTTTTCATTATCCGCCAGGTTATGCACCTGTCGAAAAGGATGAAAAATCCTATTTTATTGATATTAAAGGAGAACTTGTTTTTGAACGTCAATTCAAAAAAGCGTTCGGTTTTTATGGTGGCATCGCCACGGTGGCTGATGAGCGTGGTTTTTTTCATATTGACGTTCAGGGACAGGATATTTATCAAAAACGCTATGCTTGGGCAGGCAATTATCAAGAAGGTGTTTGTGTGGTTAGGGATGACGGTTATTTTCATATTGATCAAAAAGGCAACCCACTCTATTCCCCAAAGTATTTGTATGTAGGAGACTATAAATACGGTATTGCTGTAGTTATCAATGACAGTGGCTTATCAACCCATATTGATAAACAAGGTAAACTGATTCATGGGCAGTATTTTGAAGAACTGGATGTTTACCATAAAGGCTTTGCGATTGCAAAAGATTCTCAAGGTTACTTTCATATTGATAAGCAAGGCAAAGAAATTTATCACGCCCGCTATGCTAAACTGGAACCATTTTATAATGGACAAGCCGTTGCGGTGACGCATGAGGGTATTAAAATCATTATTTCAGAAAGTGGCTTGGTGAGTCAAACGATTGATTCTCAAAAAATTTGCCAATCAAGCCTTTGAATATTGGGAAAGCAGAATACTGGCGGCTATTTTAGAAATCGGTGTTCTTGATCAATTAGTCACTGAGAAAACTAAAAACGAACTTTATGAAAGATGCGATGCTTTACGCTACTCCCCCAAGAGCCAATCAAAGATCAAGGTATTACTGTGAGCTTTCATTTATTAAATTTATGCTGGACGGGGTTTGCAACCCCGTCCGTAACGTTTAAAACTTAGCCGCTTTTTTCTGGAGTTTTTTATCAAGTGTTACCAGATCGGCGAAAAGCGTCTGGCATCATAAGTGGTCAGGTTTGTTTGCTCAGCGAGACTAACAACAGCTTGATAGGCATCTACTACTTTAATGGGCATCTCGATCACTCCTAATCATATTAACAGAATCAGCCCAGGTTTCCAGTCCAAGCGCTTGTATTTTAGATAATATTTTGCTGGGTGCCGGAGAACGACTGGCAGCGTTTTCCAGAATGACCAACAGTTCGCCTTGCAAAGAACGATGATGGCGAGAGGCACGAAAACGCCAGTTTTGAGCAATACGCTCCAAAATGTCTGTTAAAGCTCTCATAAACAAAGGCAATGAAAAAGTGGAAAATTGGAGAAAAATCAGTGATTGGCTTGAAGAAGCTGGCTATAAAACGCCATCGACTAAGCAATTTCAATTATCGAGTGATTTTTGTGAATATGAGTAGAAGTTGAAAATAATACAATAACGGTTGATATTAATATTCGATTTGTGAGCCCATTATCTCCCGATTCCTCAACAAAAGAGGAGTAGCCAGTGCAAAACAAAATTATATTTAAATATACTAATGTAATTAATAACAAAAGATTCTTAACCAAAACTTAATACCTTTAAGATTCGCTTAAGATTTAGCGATTACTATGTCATTAAAAATATAGTCAACGACTTTTTTTTGGTGATAATCATGAAAATTCATTACTAAGGAGACATTATGTACCCGTGCGAAACAAAGTTTGGTTTGGCGATTGTTCCATTATTCGCGCTACTCTGTTTGAGTTTTATTAATTCAGCCTATGCCCTACCCGCATTTGCCCGACAACATGGTGTATCTTGTTCAAGTTGTCATCTCGCGTGGCCTCAACTTAATGAGACGGGAAGAAAATTCAAGGAGCTGGGTTATAGATTTCCAGAGGAACTCGATGAGGAGAAAAAGCTCTCCGAACTCTTCGAGGATGGTTTTCCGATCTCAGCGGTTCTTCTCGCTCGCCCCTATGACAAAAAGGAAAATGGAAACCGCAAAGTGCGAGCTCTACACGAAGTGGAAATCTTTGCTGCTGGTGCCATTGGCAACAAGTGGTCTGGTTTGATGGAAATCGAGGCGGAGGATGAGACCGGCTTTGACCCTCAAATTCCCACTGCTACCCTCGCTTACAACTATCTTCCCGCACTTAATGTCCAATTTTCTTGGGGGCCTTATTTTTGGAGCGATGGCTATGGTTTTCTAGCTGATCATTTCCGTCTGACTAGAGGGCCTGTGAAGGTGATTGATGAAGCATTCGGTGGAGCCGACGGCGGTGGAAGGTTGCGTTCCACACGACAAACGGTGAGTCTCTACGGCAGACCATTGGAAAAATTGTTCTATAATGTTGGTTACAGTGGGATAGCTGATGACGCAGAAGGTGAAGAGGCGAGCAATTGGCACGGTCGTCTGGCTTTTGATGTCTATAAAGGGATTATGCTCGGTGCATTCTCTGTGATAGGTAAAAATGATACCACCAGTCAGGAATTTAAGCGCTACGGCCTTGATTTTCAGGCAGATATTGGTAATGCCCGTCTCCAAGGTGCCTATCTCAACGCGAAAGATGACCTATTAGCACCTACCACTGGCGAGGCAGAGAACAGTGTTTGGTCGCTACAAGGTATGTATACATTTAAACAGGGCAAACGACCGACTTGGGTACCCTTGGTACGTTATGATAGCTATGAACGCAGTGATGGCCTAGACAGTTATGATGAGTTAACTTTTCACCTGACTTACTACTTTACAGAGAATACCAAAGGGTACATCGAATATTGGGATCAGCTTGATGTACCTGATGGTCAAATTGAGGATAGTCGGATAACGCTTCAACTGAGCGTAGCTTTCTAAATCGAGTACTAAGTCCAAAGCTAAAGCTTTGGACTCCAATCTAAAGGAGATCATCATAATGATTGTAAAGATAGCTTTGACTTTTATCATGGGCACTTTTTTCTTTTTAGGCGGGGCGACAAATGCCATTGCCGGGCCAAACGGGGCGGTGCTGGCTAAAAAGTGCGAACGCTGCCACGGCAAGAACGGTAATAGTAGCAAGGAGCAGGTACCAAGCATCGCTGGCCTATCCACCACCTATTTCCTTGATACCATGAAGGATTTTAGACGCGGCAAAAGGCCAAGTAAGAAATTCAAGACTAAGGGGCACAAGGAGACTGATATGAATCACATCGCTAAGCGTCTCAGCAAGGAAGAGCTGATTGCTTTAGGCGACTATTTGGTGGTTCAGACATTCCTCCCCCACCAGCAATCTTTTTCCCGCACTCTTGCTCGCAAAGGCCAAAAAATATACAAAAAACGGTGTCGGAAATGTCACACGGACAATGGCAGCAATCCAGACGACGATGCTGGTAGGCTAGCAGGACAGTGGATACTTTATTTGGATTCCCAGCTTACCCAATTTTCCAGTGGCAAACGAAAACCGCCGAAAAAGATGAAGAAACAGCTTAAAAAACTGAAAAAAGGGGATATTCCGGCCCTCTTGCATTTCTTCGCCAGTCAACACTAAAGGTCTATCCGTACACATAAACCTCTACCATTGGGCACATCATTTAAGTGAATTTTTATTTTCTGTTCTCGTTGCTCAGGTGGAATACCGGGGCCAGTATCATTAATCGTGAGGGTTTGATGGTAAGAACAACAGCTAATTATTCGACGCAGAGCGCAAGATTCTTACAATCTTGTCATTTCGACGATAGGAGAAATCCTAACTAGACTTATGTCTAAGAGAGTGCATAGAGCGTCAATGCCATTAAGTTAAGCCAGGGCGAACACGCAGGTTCGCCCCTACAGCCCCATAAACCGTGGTATTTTGGCATACCTGCGTGTCTGCCCGATACGATATGGCAGTGAGGCTACGCTCGCTTATTCGCTTTTTCAATCTTCGCCCAAGAATCACGTAAAGTCACAATACGATTAAAAACCAATGTATCTGTTGAAACGCTATCAACACAAAAATACCCTTTTCTTTCAAATTGATAACGGTCTCCAGCTTGGGCATTGGCTAAACTGGCTTCGACCAGACTATCGGTTAACACTTCCATCGAATTAGGATTCAGTGCCGCTTTAAAATCAGTCCCGTCTGCGCCCGGATTGGGGTGATTAAATAGACGATCATATAGGCGAATTTCCGCTTTGATTGCATGGGATTCTGACACCCAATGTAAGGTACCCTTGACTTTTCGACCATCGGGGGCAGAACCTCCCCGTGTTTCTGGATCGTAAGTACAGCGTAATTCGACAATATCACCTTTCTCATCTTTGATCACGGCTTGACAAGTAATAAAGTAAGCATAACGTAATCTGACTTCACGTCCGGGCGCTAAACGAAAGAATTTTTTGGGCGGTGCTTCAAGAAAATCTTCCTGTTCAATATATAAAACCCGTGAAAAAGGCACTTGATGAGTGCCCATATTGGCATCATCTGGATGATTAGGGGCATCTAGCTGTTCAACTTGATCTTCAGGGTAATTTTCGATCACCACCCGTAAGGGTTTTAATACAGCCATCACGCGGACGGTTTTTGCCTCTAAATCTTTACGAATACAATTTTCTAATGCCCCCATTTCAATTTGGGTATTTTTTCTTGTGACGCCAATGCGATCACAAAAGTCTCTGATGGCGGAAGGTGTATAGCCCCGTCTTCGCATCCCACTCAAGGTTGGCATACGTGGATCATCCCAACCGCTAACCAGATTATTTTCAACCAGTTCTTGTAATTTACGCTTACTCAGGACTGTATAATTCAGCGATAAGCGGGCAAATTCTATCTGTTGTGGATGAGACGGTGTATTTAACGTATCCAATATCCAGTCATATAATGGGCGGTGATCTTCAAACTCTAAAGTACACAAAGAGTGAGTAATACCTTCAATTGCGTCGGAAAGGCAATGGGTAAAATCATACATGGGGTAAATACACCATTTATCGCCTGTCATCTGGTGCGGCATTTTTTTAATGCGATAAATGATCGGATCCCGCATGTTAATATTAGGCGAAGCCATGTCAATTTTTGCCCGTAAAACATGTTCACCGTCGGCAAATTCTCCCGCCTTCATGCGTTCAAACAAGTCCAGATTTTCCGAGATTGAACGTTCACGATAAGGGCTATTTTTACCCGGTTCACGCAAAGTACCGCGAGAGTCTTTGATTTGTTCGCTGGTTAAGCTACAAACGTAGGCTTTATTCATTTTGATCAAGGCGATGGCATAGTCATAAAGTTGATCAAAATAATCCGACGAATGGCGTAAGCGATCTGTCCAATCATAGCCTAACCAATGCACATCCGTTTTAATGGATTCAACATATTCAAGTTCTTCCTTACTGGGGTTGGTATCATCAAAACGGAGATAACATTGTCTGCCTTCATGTTCTGCCGCAATACCAAAATTTAAGCAAATTGATTTGGCATGACCAATATGCAAATAGCCATTAGGCTCTGGGGGAAAACGAGTCACTACTTGACCTTCATTTTTGTTCGTTTTCACATCTTCGGCGATGATTTGACGAATAAAGTCGTCAGTCGTTGTATTTGCGCTTTGCGCTTTCATTATGACCTCATTAATTAAATTAAAAGACACTTTCCGTCCAAAGCTGAAGCTTTGGACTCCTGCCTTGATAATAAATAATAGCCTGTTTGATATATTTTTGAAGCAATAAAATTATTTAGTTCTGAATGGGTTCAAAAATTTTAAGTCCTTTTTAACCTCCTGGACTAGGGCAACCATAAAGGATTGCCCCTACATTTATGCACGTTCCTAAGTAATTGGCAAACTAACAATGGCCTCTAGCCCACCGCCTACACGATTACGCAAGATAATATCTCCCCCGTGAGCACGGGTTATATTTCTTGCGATGCTTAATCCTAAGCCGGTACCGCCCGTCGCACGGCTGCGAGACGTTTCTAAACGATAAAAAGGTTCAAATACCGTTTCCAAAGCCGCTTCAGGCATACCGGGCCCCTCATCCGCGACGATAATTTGCAATTGCTCGGACTGGTTTTTGAGGGTGATTGTCACCCGTTGCCCGTACTTGTGCGCGTTGTCGATGAGGTTGACAAGGCAACGCTTGAGAGATAGTGGACGCGCCGGATAGGGCGGTGGCGTATCGCCCTCAAGAGTCACTGATAGTCCCATATCTTCATAATCCGCTTGTAGGCTCTCCAGTAGGGCACGGATATCCAAGGGTTGGACCGATTCGGTGTTTTCCAATCCCCGCATAAAATCTAAAGTGGCCGCCGTCATGCCCTGCATCTCATCCAAGTCTTTGAGAAAGCTGTCGCGGAGCGGCTGTACGCCTAATTGTTCAACCCGCAGTCGTAGGCGTGTAATGGGTGTCTTCAAATCATGGGAAACGGCAATGAGAATGCGGGCACGATCTTCCAAATAACGGGATAGTCGCGTCTGCATCGTATTAAAAGCGTGAGCGGCTTGCCGTACTTCCGTTGGCCCATTTTCCTGCAACGGTGAGTGGTGAATGTCTCGCCCCAAATGTTCAGCGGCATCCGCCAAAATCGCTAAGGGGCGCGTCAGCCAACGCACTGCCAACAGGGACAAACTCAGTACTGTGATCAGTAAGATGGCTAAACTGATAAGTAGTCGCCAAGGCGTGGCTATGTTTTCTTGGGCAAGGTGGACGTGTTCAAAGCCAACCCAATTGCCATCTTTTAATTGTACTTTAGCGACAAAAGGCGGATGCAATGGCGTTTGCAATCCTATGTTAACCATGAAAGAGTAAGTCGGTGAGACGTTGATCTGGGTGATACATAAAACCCGTTCATTGTGCTGATGCATCCGAGTCAGAAAGGGTGCGAAAGAAGATGAGTTGGATGCTATACATTCTGCTGGGGGTAAAGTCGCTTTGCTCAGAAAAACCCGTAAACGTCGGGTGTTGAGTATCCCAATGATTTGAGCACGCCTATTGGGTGCAAAAGATTCCAACATTTGTACTATCTCAAGCATACGCTGAGCCAAATATTGCTCTTGGGTTTTAGACAAAAGCTGGTCTCTATTTTTAAATAGGAGAATAATACTAAGCAGTTGCCCCAATAGCAAACCAATGAGCAGCACTAGGACTAGACGACCAAATAAGGAAGAAGGTAATAGGTGCATTTTTAATTTTGTTTGTGAATAATGAATTATTCTTTTTGCACATCGGCAGCCAAGATATAACCGGCACCCCGCGCAGTTTGGATAATACGCGGTTTTTTGGCGTTTTCCCCCAAGTGACGGCGCAAACGGCCTACTAAAACGTCAATACTACGGTCAAAAGGTAAGGCTTCTCTACCCTGACTCAATTCTAACAATTGATCTCGCGTTAGCACCCGTTTGGGATGTTCAAGAAACACCCGCAATAAGCGAAATTCGCCCGCACTCAAGGGAATAATAACGCCCGCAGGCGAAACGAGATGACGAGTGATCAAATCTAGCGCCCATCCGGCAAAAAGCAATTGCGATTTCGTCTCGGCTGTGGTGCCGGGCAAACTTCGAGTACGACGCAGTATCACTTTAATTCGTGCCAATAATTCGCGGGGATTGAAAGGTTTAGGTAGATAGTCATCCGCGCCCATTTCCAATCCAATAATACGCTCCGTCTCTTCTCCCAAGGCACTCAGAATGAGAATAGGTATATCGAAACGGGCGCGTAGGTTGCGGCACAGTTCTAATCCATCTTCTCCGGGCAACATCAAATCTAAGATAACCAGATCGATTTGTTTGTCATCAAGCGTCTGCCATAAGGCTTTGCCATTAGTCACGGCGGTTGCCCGAAAGCCATTTTTTTCTAAATAGTCCCGCAACAGGTGGCAAATTTCTGGATCATCGTCAACGATAAGGATGTGATCAAGTCGGTTTGTCATAAAACAAAGTTAGGTGCTCAAAAAAATTATACATTATACTGCAACAACAACTTGGCCAAGGGTTAACACTTTCAAAAAATGTCCGAACCATTGTCTTTTAAGCCAAGTAAAAAATCCACCCGCACACATAAACCTCTACCATTGGGCACATCATTTAACTGAATTTTTACTTGGTGTAATTGAGACACCTTTTGAGCAATCGACAATCCTAAACCACTGCCCAGAATATTCGGATTTTCGCCCCGATAAAAACGTTCAAAAATCTGTTCTCGTTGCTCAGGTGGAATACCGGAGCCAGTATCATTAATCGTGAGGGTTAATCGTGAGGGTTGAGGGTTATCTAAAGACACTGTCACTTGCCCTCCTGCCGGTGTATAACGGATAGCATTATCAACTAAGTTGCGGAGCATCAAATACAGGGCCTCTTGATTGCCTAGCGTGATACAAGCTGTTGCTGTCTTTTCTAAACCTAAATCTATGCCTTCCTCCAAGGCTTGTGGGGTCAAGTCAATAATGAGTTGGCTAAGCAATTCATGCAAGTCAACGGGGGAAGTGGGCAGGCTTTGGGTGGCATCCATGCGAGCTAAGGTCAATAATTGCGCTACTAAGTGGGTGGCGCGATCAACGCCAATAAGTATTTGCTGCAAAGCTTGTTGGCGTTGTTGAGGAGTCGTAGCGCGTTGTGCTACTTGAGCTTGCGTTTTCAATCCCGCCAAGGGGGTGCGTAATTCATGGGCGGCATCAGCGGTAAAGCGCCGTTCATTCTCAAAAGCATGAGCCAAACGGGTAAATAGGCTATTGAGCGCATTCACCAATGCTTTGATTTCTAAAGGTATTTTATCAATATCAAGCGGTAGCAATTGCTCAGGCGTTCGGCTAGCAATGTCAGTAGCGACTTGTTGTAAAGGTCTAAAACTATTGCCTACACTGAGCCAAATTAATAGGGCTAATAAAGGTAAAGCCATGAGCAATATACTGAGTGTGCTAGACATAATTTCACTAATCAATTCGTCGCGGATGTCGTATCGCTCGCCAGTTTGCACAAAAAATTGCCCCGATTTTAGGGTAAAAACTCGCCATAAATAGCCATCTAACCAGTAATCATTATACGATGGCGAATCATTGCTCGGTTTGGGAAACTTTGGGGCTGTGGCAGAACGAACTAAGATATATCCATTACTCGCACCTACTAAAAAGGCTAGTTTATGTTCATATTTATGCCCCAGCATATTTTCAAGTCCTACCCATTCCTGTCCGCCTTGAGTATATTCTTCCATTTCATGTTTGATGAGTCCAAGTAGTACCCGTGCGCTTTGGGCTAAATTGGCATCAAATAATTCTTCAACTTCGTGTTGGGTATCAACATAGACTCGCCAAGTGACTATGCCCCACACGCTACATATCATGCTTAACAATAATAATAATAAACGTTTACGAATTGAGAGTTTCATGCTGGTTTTTGTTTTGTATAATATAGCCAATACCACGCACCGTGCGAATCAGTTCTTTTCCGAGCTTTTGGCGTAAGTGATGAATATGCACTTCAACCGCATTACTTTCTATTTCCTCATTCCAAGCATATAAACTGTCTTCTAAGCGGGAGCGCGAGAGAATGTTTCCGGCGTTTTCCAACAAGCTTTGTAAAATGGCAAATTCACGCGATGATAAAATCACTGGCTGTCCATTTTGTGTCAAGCTATGCGCGGCGGGATCAAGACGCAAGTTGCCATATTCAATAGCGGGCGTCGCTCGTCCACTTTGACGGCGGAGTAGGGCACGAAGACGGGCAGTCAATTCATCTAAATCAAAAGGTTTGACTAAATAATCATCCGCTCCTGTGTCTAAGCCAATGACTTTATCATTGATAGTATCGCGGGCGGTCAAAATCAGTACCGGGAGAGTATCGCCACGCGCCCGCAAATCTTTAAGTATTTTCAGCCCGTCTTTTTTTGGTAAGGTTAAATCTAAAATGAGGGCATTGTATGTTTCAACTTTGAGCGCATGTTCACCCGCTTCACCATCTGTGACCCAATCTACGGCATAATTGGCTTGTGTCAAACCGGCTTGGATGCCATCACCTAATAGAGTGTCATCTTCTATGAGTAATAAACGCATGGTTTTAATAAATAATAGTTAAGGCTCTTTTAGAGAGAGTCTTAAGATTGAGTTAAGGTTTTGCGATTATTATACACGTCTAACTGGTTTTGGTAGTCCCTACAAACCCAATGGATGTATTAAAAAAATCGGTTCTTTGCTTGGGGATTTTTCTTCTTAAGTTTGCCTTAAGATAACGCTGTTAAAATTTCTATGAACTCACATGTAAAAGAGAAATACGACCATGAAAAAAATCAATTTAGCACTCTTTTTGCTGCTATTTAGCCACTTGGTTTGGAGTGGCGAATTATACACATCTAATCCAGTACTTAATGGTGATAACGGCAAAATCGTTGTGATGGCTCGCTTTAATACGCCAGAATCAGGTGATATGTACATTATCACACTGATTGATAATAACATTTTTTTTTTAACAAAAACTTCTGGTTGGAACAATTTTCCGGTTCCATTTATCGCTAATAGCACTTTCCAAGGCGAATACACAGTGTTATCAGTTGACACTAAGCAAATGGAGCCTGGTAATTATCAGTTTTTTCTAATAGTGACAGCGGTTGATGGTGATCCACTTGATTCAAATGATTGGATTGGTGGATTAGATGGTTCAGTTAATTTTAATGTCAGTGTGCCATTTGAAGAATCTGACCAAGAAGCTCTAAGTCAGGTTAAAGTACTCGCTTTTAATGATCTAGGTATGCACTGTATGGATAAAGAATTTTCCATTTTTTCCATCCTGCCACCGTTTAATGTCGTAAATGCCCAAGTTGTGGCTCAGCGTAACGATGGTTCACCAAAGCTTCTTAAATCAAACAAAGTTGAATTATATTATTCTGCGATAACAGATAATAAGGGTTCTATCAACAGCACTAGCATTGGTAAAACAGATTTTTGGCAGTATGCCTCGGATTTGTTTGGAGTTAATTTACAACAGGGAGAAGGTTTAACGGGCTTATATATGCCGGCGGACCATCCACAAAATCCCGGCCCACAACCATTCCACTATAATACTCAACATGGCTGGTATAGTGCCGAGGGTATTCCTATTACTCCAGTAGATGATGCCGATCAAATCAATACCTATCCAATGTTACGGATAAGTGCCTATAAAAATGGGAAATTGTTAGGTGAAACTGATGTAGTAGTACCGGTTGCAATGGAAACGGATTGTCAAAATTGTCATGCTACCGGGGAAATGGCAGCTAATGATCCGACTATTCCTTGGGCTGATGATGACGACTTAGAAGTGCAAACTAAGAAAAACGTTTTGATTTTACACGATGAACGAAACCAAACTGATTTACAAAATCAAACCCCGGTATTGTGTGCCAGTTGTCATTATTCACCACCACTTGATTTAGCTGGGGAAGGTCCACAAGGACCACAAAAAGATTTGCCCACTTCCTCCCAAGTAATGCATGAATTCCATGGGGAATTGCGTGATATTGATGGAAATTTAATTTTCCCAAATGACGCGCCAGTGGAACAAACTTGTTATCAGTGCCACCCCGGCAAACAAACTCAATGTCAACGTGGCGCGATGAAAACCGCTAATTTAGAATGTAATGCTTGTCACGGCGGTATGTTAGCTGTGGGCGGAAAATTCCGGTTACGGAAAGGTGGCAGTCTTGATGGTAAAAATGATCGTGGTAAGCGTCGTGCTTGGGTTGATCTACCACGTTGCCAATCCTGCCATACTGGTGATGCCGTTCGTCATTTGAAGGGTAAGAAGCTGGTATTTCATGATGATGGTATTCGGTTACGGCAAACTTATAAAACGGGTGATAAATCTGCCTCGCCGCTACTCGCTAAAAATCGACGCTTTGCGGAAAATAAAAATACCTTGTTCCGTAATAGTAAAGGACATGGAAAAGTTGCTTGTGAAGGCTGTCATGGTAGTCCCCATGCCATTTGGCCTAATGCTGATGCTAATGCCAACGATAATGTGACAGCTACCCAGTTACAAGGACATGTCGGCACCATTATTGAGTGTGACACTTGCCATGCGCCGGGTAGTTTAGAGTTGACTACAAAAGGCCCACATGGATTGCATAATGTCAATGATCCCCGTTGGGTAGATGAAGAGCATGAAGAATTTTATGAGGATGTGCGACTCGTTTGGCCTAATTCGCTGACAAATGTCAGTAAAAACAAAGCCTTAAAGTAAAATTTCTCATCTGGTGTGAAAGGAATTGACATCACCTCCCTAGACAATCGAGGAGAAAGC
>JALXAQ010000170.1 GCA_026991885.1 Thiotrichaceae bacterium | reverse complement strand
CTACAAACAATATTAATGTTTTGACCTCAGTACAGGACAATTTATTTAACTCTTTGATTGTTTTTAAAATTCAAGAGCCCTCGGGATGACAAGAAAAAAAATGTCCTGTAGTGAGGGTTTTGACTTATCCTTGCTAATCCCTGTAGTTGAATGGTGAATATTTTTTTTATGTCATATATCTTTAACTACAGGGATTTTTTATTAGCAGGGATAAGTCAAAACCCCTACAAACAATATTAATGTTTTGACCTCAGTACAGGACAATTTATTTAACTCTTTGATTGTTTTTAAAATTCAAGAGTCCTCGGGATGACAAGAAAAAAAATGTCCTGTAGTGAGGGTTTTGACTTATCCTTGCTAATAACTAATCCCTGTAGTTGAATGGTGAATATTTATTTTATTAAAAATAATATCACCAAAAAAATAGGGTATAAACCGAAAAGATCAAGTCTTAATTTAAGTTAAGAGCAAAGAGCAGAATTTTTCGGCCTAAGCAATGGAGATAATACCAATAATGCATCTGACAAGTCATTTATATTTTCGAGCTAAACAAAAGAAGCTTGTTTTTTTGTTCCTTAGCTCATTAATGATTGGGCTGAGTTGTCTACCTGCTCAGTCCATTGAAACGCCCAAAAAGCCAATGGTATTTAAAGCTGTAGAGGGCTCACCTGATATTGGCAAAGCCTTATTTACTGGGGAACAAACTTTTGCCAATGGCGGCACGGCTTGTATTGCCTGTCATACGACAAGCGAACTCAGTTATTTAGCTGGCGGAACATTAGGTCCAGATTTGACAATGGCTTACTCGAAGTTTGGTGCGGATCTAGGGCTAAAATCTCTCATCGTCAGTTCGCCATTTCCTTCAATGCAAGTTATGTATTCTAAAAAACCCGTTCAAATGGACGAAGCTGCTCACCTAACGGCTTATTTTGCCAAAACGGTTAGCCTCGACAAAAAACCGTCGATGGACTTTACATTTAGTCTGATCAGTACTGGAGGATTTCTTTTTCTATATTTCCTCATACACTTCATCTGGAGAAAACGATTGACCGGGGTACACAGAGCCTTGGTTGGGAGATAAATAATATGGGCTGGATTCAAGACATTGTCAATCCAAAAACCCGCGAATGGGAAGGATTTTATCGCTCCCGTTGGCAATACGATAAAGTTGTCCGCAGTACGCATGGTGTCAACTGTACTGGGGGATGTTCTTGGCAAATTTATGTGAAGAGTGGGGTGATCACATGGGAAATGCAACATCTTGATTATCCTAAATTAGAAAGTGGTTTGCCCCCTTATGAGCCTCGCGGTTGTCAACGAGGTATCTCTGCCTCTTGGTATGTTTATAGCCCGATCAGGGTGAAATATCCCTACCTTCGTGGTAAATTGATGGAGTTGTGGCAGAAGGCGCGTGAAAAACATGATGATCCGGTTGATGCTTGGTCCTCAATCGTTTCTGATCCAGAAGCACGCCAAAGTTATCAACAGGCACGCGGTAAGGGTGGTTTTCGGCGCTCAAACTGGCGAGAAGTGTTGGAACTCATTTCAGCGGCCAATGTTCACACGATTAAACAGTATGGCCCTGACCGTATTGTCGGTTTTTCTCCCATCCCTGCCATGTCGCAATTGAGTTTTGCGGCAGGAACACGTTTGTTAGGGCTGATGGGCGGCACTCTACTCAGCTTTTATGACTGGTTTTGTGATCTGCCGCCAGCTTCTCCTGAAGTTTGGGGAGAGCAAACGGATGTTCATGAAAGTGCCGATTGGTATAATGCCAAGTTCATCGTTTCAATGGGGTCAAATTTGAGTATGACCCGGACTCCCGATGTCCATTTCATCGTGGAAGCTCGTCAGAATGGTTCAAAATTTGTTGTTTTTGCACCCGATTTTAGCCAGGTGACCAAATTCGCTGACTGGTGGGTACCCGTCCATGCCGGACAAGATGGCGCATTTTGGATGTCTGTTAATCATGTGATATTGACGGAATATTTTGTTAAAAAACAAACAGATTCTTTCAATGCTTACCTGAAGCAATTCACCGATTCACCTTTTTTGGTGGTATTGAATCAAAGTGAGGATGGGTACAAAGCCGGCCAATTCTTACGTGCCAACACCATTGAGCCTTACAAGGATGAAGAAAATGGTGAGTGGAAGTTTTTAATGTTTGATGAGAAGGCGGGGGCACCCAAGATGCCGAAAGGCACCGTGGGACACCGTTGGCAATCCAAGCAAGGGGAGTGGAATTTAGAATTAAAAGATGGCAAAGATGATTCGCCTATTGCGCCCCTGCTCTCCTTTCTTGATAATCGTGATGAGGTCCTTCAAGTTGAAATTGAAGACTTTTCAAACAAAAACACGATGATCAAGCGTGGTGTGCCGGTGAAATATATCGAAACGGCAGAGGGTAAAAAAGTCGCGGTCACTACCACCTTTGATTTGATGATGGCCAATTTTGGTGTCAATCGTGATTTAGGCGGAGAATATCCGAACAGTTACGATGAGACTGAGCAGACTTATACGCCCGCTTGGCAAGAAAAATTTACGGGCATTGACAAGGAGACTGTCATCAATTTTGCTCGCGAATTTGCTGACACGGCTGAAAAAACGGATGGCAAATGCACGGTCATCATTGGTGCGGGTGTTACTCAGTGGTATCACAATAATCTGGTCTATCGAGGCCCGATGACGGCTTTGATGTTGTGTGGCTGTGTGGGTAAAAATGGGGGGGGGTTAGCTCACTACGTGGGGCAAGAAAAATTAGCCCCCATTGCGCCCTGGAAAGCGATCTCAAGTGCAGCGGATTGGGGAAGCGCTGCCCGGTTGCAAAATACACCTAGTTGGCATTACATCCACTGTGATCAATGGCGTTATGAAGGCCCATTCTCCAACTATTCTGCTGTCAAAGGAGATAATGAATGGACTGAGGGTCATGCTGCTGATATCAATGCGCGTGCGGTACGCATGGGTTGGTTGCCTTTCTATCCTCAATTTGAGCGAAACAGTCTCGAAATCGTTAAGGATGCTGAACAAGCTGGGGCAAAGACAGACGGCGAAGTTGTCCAGTATGTCGTTGATCAACTGAAGGAGAAAAAATTACGTTTCGCCATCGAAGATCCCGATCATCCTAATAACTGGCCTAGAGTCTGGTTTATTTGGCGTGCGAATGCTCTTTTGGCCAGTGCTAAAGGCCATGAATACTTCCTACATCACTACTTGGGTACCCATACCAATCTGGTTGCCGAGGATGAAGTGAGCAAGGAGATGTTAAAGGAAGTGGTTTGGCGAGAGGCGCCTAAAGGTAAAATGGATTTAGTGGTGGATATCAATTTCCGTATGGATACGACCGCCCTTTATTCAGATATTGTGCTGCCGACGGCTCACTGGTACGAAAAGGATGATCTTAACACCACTGACATGCATTCTTTTATTCATCCCCTCTCAGAGGCCGTCGCTCCGAATTGGGAAGCGCGAACTGACTGGGAGATTTATAAGTCACTTGCCAAGGATATAAGCCATTTAGCTGAAAAACATTTGCCAGAGCCGGTGAAAGATTTTGTGTGTTCTCCCTTGGCACATGATTATCCTGATGAAATCGCGCAAACCTCTATTAAGGATTGGGCAAAAGGAGAATGTGAAGCCATCCCAGGGAAGACGATGCCACATATGAAGATCGTCACCCGAGATTACAAAAATTTGTATAATCGCTTTATCTCATTTGGTCCCGATGCGAGGGAGAAAGGTCTCGGCGCTCATGGCGTTCATTGGGATATTGATGATATGTACGATGAAACGCTGAAAACGCATCCGACCACGCAATGGAATGGAAAAACCTATCCCTCTTTGGATGATGTGGTTCATGCCATCAATCTCATCTTGCGATTTGCGCCTGAATCGAATGGAGAATCAGCTTACCGTGCCTTTTCTGAACACGAAAAAAAGGTGGGTTTACCGCTTAAAGATTTAGGAGAAGGGAGTCGTGATGCGAGTGTGACGTTTGAAGACATTCAACGCCAACCTCGTCGCATTTTGAGCAGCCCCTGTTGGTCTGGCATCGTCAATAAAGGTCGCGCCTATGCTCCTTTCTGTATGAATACAGAGCGTAAGGTGCCTTGGCGAACTTTGACGGGACGGCAACAGTTCTACTTAGATCATGAAGGTTATCTGGCTTACGGTGAGCATTTGCCCACTTATAAACCTAAGATGGATCCCATGTTATACGGTGAGTTTGCTAAGACGCAAAAGGATGATAAGAGCATCATGCTCAACTATCTGACTCCGCATGGTAAGTGGCACATTCACTCCACCTATTATGATAACCACCGTATGTTGACCCTGTCGAGAGGTATGGAACCTTTCTGGATGAGTCCCAAAGATGCAGACAAGATTGGGGTTAGCGATAATGACTGGGTAGAGATTTACAATGATCATGGGGTTGTCGTTACCCGCGCCATTGTGAGTGCTCGTATTCCTGATGGTGTCGGGATATGGTATCACGCAGCAGAACGTACTATCTCCGTACCTAAATCACCTTTACGGGGGGGGAAACGCGCTGGTGGTGTTAATAGTCTCACCCGTACTCGACTGAAACCTGTCCTGATGATGGGTGGTTATGGGCAATTTACGTATGATTGGAATTATTGGGGTCCCACTGGGGGCAATCGTGATAGCTATGTGCTAGTTCACAAACTAGAAGGTGAACCTCAATTTTAATTAATCGTTTTTAATGGTGAATTGGGTAGTCCCTACAGGAGTGCGTACTTTGCACACTCCTGAGCTACCTCAGCAGCCGGAGTGAGAAATAATGGATGTCAGAGCACAAATCTCAATGATGTTTCACCTAGATAAATGTATTGGCTGTCATACTTGTAGCGTTGCCTGCAAAAATATTTGGACAGATCGCGAAGGTACAGAGTACATGTGGTGGAACAATGTAGAAACCAAGCCGGGTACAGGTTATCCCACTCAATGGGAAGAGCAAGATAAGTATAAAGGTGGTTGGGAACCGAAAGGAAAATCGATCAAGTTAAAGGTGGCGGATAAAGCGAGCACTTTCACCAATATATTTCATCAACCTCACATGCCAACGGTTGATGATTATTATGAGCCATGGACATACAACTACGGTGAGTTATTCGATGCCAAAGCGGGTGACGATCAACCAACTGCACGCCCGGTATCGCTTCTTACGGGTAAAAATATTGACATCAAATCAGGGCCAAATTGGGATGATGACTTGGGGGGATCAAGCATTTATGCCAAGAATGATCCCAATATGGAGAACCTAACTGAGGCACAAAAGGAATCTTTTTTTGAAATGGAACGGATGGTCATATTCTACTTGCCACGGATATGCAACCATTGTTTAAATCCAACTTGTGTCGCTTCCTGTCCTTCAGGTGCCCTTTATAAGCGTGGTGAAGATGGCATTGTTTTGCTCGATCAAGATACATGCCGTGGGTGGCGTTTTTGTATTTCTGGTTGTCCTTACAAAAAGACTTTTTACAATTGGAAGAGTGGAAAATCGGAAAAATGTATTCTCTGCTACCCCAGACTCGAATCTGGGCAAGCACCCGCATGCTTCCATTCTTGTGTCGGTCGCATTCGTTATTTAGGTGTCTTGTTGTATGATGCAGATAAAGTTGAAGCCACCGCTTCTGCTTCAGAAGAGGAATTGGTTGAGCTTCAACGGGAAATGATTTTGGATCCACATGATCCTGAAGTCATTGCCCAAGCGGAACAGAATGGTGTACACTTTTCAATGATTGAAGCCGCCCAGAAATCCCCTGTTTATAAATTTGTTAAAGAATGGAAAATGGCTTTACCATTGCATCCAGAATTTCGGACTCTGCCAATGCTATTCTACATTCCCCCCTTGTTGCCTGTGTTAGGCTATGTTGATAAGGGTCTTTACAAAGTGGATGCGGAGGATTATTTTGGTTCTTTGGATAGAGCGCGTCTGCCCATGCAGTACTTAGCCAGTCTGTTCACGGCGGGGAATGAAGAACAGGTGCGTATGCCTTTGGAAAAACTCTTAGCAGTGCGTTCATACAGACGGTATAAAGAAGTGGGCGATGTGGATTTAGCTGAAGTAGAAGCGATGCTTAAAAAGACGGGCTTGACCGAAGAAGCTTGTGAAGAGATACACCGTTTGACTTCTTTGCCAACGATTGAGGATCGTTTTGTGATACCGGCATCGCACCGTGAATATGCGACGGAACTGGCGATGAATGATGATTCCAACACTTTCCGATCAGAAATCGGTTTCGGTGGTTTCAATGGACATATCGAACGGGGTTTGTAATTAAACGTGCAAGGCGTACCTTGCACTAGCTGGAGAAAACATAATTATGTATGATCTATTATGGTTTGCTATTTTTCCTTATGTGTGTATTTTCATCGCCATAGTGGTAAGCGTTTGGCGATATATAAAGGATCCATTTTCTTATTCTACTCTATCTTCTCAATTTTTAGAAACTAGACAACTTTTTTGGGGTTCTGTGGCTTGGCACTATGGTATTTTAGCGGTGCTAACCATGCATTTTGTTGGCTTTTTGATCCCTGAAACTATTTTTTGGTGGAATATGGTCCCAATGCGATTGTATATTATGGAAATAACCGGTTTCAGTTTGGGGTTGTTGACATTAATGGGATTGCTCATGCTTATTGTCAGACGAATAGGCAGAGGTCGTATTAGAAAGGTGACTTCACCAATGGATATTGCCTTACTCATTGTTCTTTTAGTTCAAGTAGCAACGGGTCTGTGGATAGCGCTGTTCTACCGTTGGGGTTCTTCTTGGTATGTAGATTATGCCGTTCCTTATTTGTGGTCACTCCTCAAATTCAGTCCTGATGTGGTTTGGATCAAGGATTTACCGATGATGGTGCATGTACACATCCTGAATGCGTTTTTCATGGTATTGTTAATACCTTTTACCCGTCTTGTTCACTTTTTAGCGATTCCTGTTCAATTCGTTTGGCGATCCCATCAGGTGGTGAGATGGAATCAACGGAAGCCGATTTTAGGGCCATCAAGGTTAGAAAAAAGAACATAATTATTTTTAATTTTTTTGAAAAATCCTATTTCTTTAAGAAATAGGATTTTTTTTTGTGGCTTTTTAGACTGGTCCAAGATAAATCTTGGACTCCTTTTATACTTTATACTTTATCCACACACGCCAACCAGTCATCCCACACCGCAGGATCGGCTGTCATACCATCTTCTAAAAGTTGAATATCCCCAAGTAATGCGCCAACATCATCAGAATGGGTTTGCTCATAATAATCTTCAAGAAACAAGCGCATTGCGGCTTCTAGGGTACGTTTACTAATACACAGTAAATTGGCAAACTCTTGTTGGGACAGGCCGATTTTGTCACGAATGACCTTGACATCTGTGCCAATGTGTACAAATTGACTGGCCGGCGGTAATTCTCCGTGCAAAATTTTTGCACCTTCTTTAACACTTTGCATCAATTCGGCAAAAGTTTCATCATTCATTGTTTTAGTCATTTTGGTACTCACTTTCTATGAATTTTTTTTTTAAGTTCAGATTTTTGTTTACCGGTCAAGTTCTCTTGCTCGTTTTTTAAAAAGGCAAATAGCAAGTAGATTTCGTCTTCTTCAAATTCGGGCCACACCCAAATTGGGATTATCAGCTAAAGCTTGACGCATTTTTGCATATTCATCTTCAGAGAGTAACTTAGTAATTCTTTTATCGAAAATGCTTGTGGTTTTAAATTTCATGCGGGATTCCTTGGGATTGACGGGTGTTATTCTATACGCTTTTGACGTATTTAAGAATAGCTTTGCCAAATTTTTTGCATACCTGTTTAAAAATCCTATTTTTTTTTAAATTTTAAACAGTAGGGATCGCCACCTTTACCTGTAAGCCGCTCAATGACGTTAGTGAGAGTAATAGGCGCATACCTTCGGTAATGAAGGTATTTTCAAAAAATCTTTTCGGTTTTTGGTATTCTTCAGTTGCTTTACCAGCCGCCACTTGTCCTAATTTTGCGGCAAATTCAGCGTCTTTAGATTTGCCGTCTAGTACGTCGCCGCTGGGGGTTATAATGTCGCGCTAAGGTTTTAGCGTCATTTTACGCTCCATTGAAAATGTTTTGGCAAATCACTACAATCATGAACATGACAATGAACACTTAAAAATTTTAAGTGCGAATTGAGGACTTTTTGTAATTGACTTCGCCTATATTTAAAGCTTTTAGCCCTTTCTGGTGGTCGATCTTCTTCTAATAACAAGACAATTTTTACCGATTGACGTTTTTCAGAGAGAAGTTGACGGTAAAATTAATCCGGTCGCCTCTAAAATCCTTAGCTTCTATCATAAATAATTCTTGACCTGACCATGCTAGAATATCAACGGCTTTAGTACCTTCACATCTGCGAACCTGATTATAATAAAAATGATTTGTACCATCGTATTTGCATACCTGCCAATCAGACGGAAATTGAAATTGCAATTTTCCTTCTTCAATAATTATCATTTGCCGTCACACTTATATCGCGTTTATAGTAAAACTCTTGTTCCCGATCATCTTGTGCTAAGGCTTCATCAAGCACAATAATAGTGTGTAAATCTTCTAGGAGTCTGCCTTGCTCAACAGCTACACCAGCCTCATCTAGGCGAAGACTCAAAAATTGTGCTGACATTTTGGGTGTGGATTCTATCAATAATGATAATTCTTTCATTAAAAATAAATCATGGGTAGCCAGAATCACTTGTACCCCATATTGAGCCAGTTGGCTCAATGCAGTAGCCACTTTGACCATCATTCTTGGATTGAGATTTGCCTCTGTCTCATCCCAAAATAGGGTACTGCCTTTGCCTAGTGAGCCATTTTGAATGAGATAAACTAGCAGGGCAATTTTTCTTAAGCCTTCGGCGATTAAAGACATTTCGACTTTGCCGCGCTTGGGCATGTCAAGGTAAAAATGACCCATTCGGTCCATTTTCACTTTACCGCCTAGTTCTGCCTCTAAGGGTTTGATGATGTCATTAAGTTCTGGAGGCAGTTGTTTGAGCAAAGGTAAATTGAGGGCTTTGCATAAATCATAGTGGGTTTCATCAAGAGCCATGTAGCGTTCTTCATACAAAGCCGTTATTTCTGGATGCAAGCTGAATACTTCTCGTGTTGGAATAAATACAGCGGCATTGTTTGGCAAAGTAGCAGTAATGGTTTGCTCAAGCGTCACTTCAGTGCGACTATTTTTAGCGAAGGAAAATTTTATGGTTTCAGCTAGTTCCATCGTCACTTGAGTGCGTTGACGACCACTGCCATGACGAGTCAGATGACCTAAACTATTAGTTTTAAAGACATGATAGAGTTTATCAGCTAAGGTCTTTTTAGCATTGATAAGTTTCTTTTTTCGAGATAGTGTGTGCATTACACTATATCCAAGTTTGAGCAAATGCGTTTTTCCAGTGGCATTGTCTCCGATGATGACATTAAGCCCCGGTGAAAATTCAATTTTCACCTCTGCAAAAACGGTAAAGTTTTTAATAATTAATGATTTCAACATGTTATAATAAATTCATTAGATACCGTGCCTCTTCTGCCCAGCCTTTGCGCTCACATAATGTATAAAGGTGATAAGCGAGTTGACGAATGGGCTCGGAGTGAGTCCAAGATAAATCTTGGACTCCAAAAGATTACAACCGCACATTCACCGGCACGGCGTGCCAATCCAGTTTCATCTCTTGCGGTGACATGCCACAAGCCAATCCAACCAATTCAGGCAAAAACAGTACTGGCAATTGAAATTCCTGTTTTGTCGCTGCCAGTGCCTTGGTTTGTGCGCCATCCAAGTTTTTGAAACACAATGGGCAAGAGGTGACCATTAAGTCAACATTTTGTTTTTGTGCCCCTCCCAGTACAGAGCCCGTCATTTTCAGGGACAAATCTTTATTTGGCCATGTCAGATGATATCCGCAACAATCATCGCGGGTATCATAATCGACAATTTGGACTCCCAGCACTTCTAATATATCTTCTAGGGATGTCGGATTGTCTGATGATTCATAGTTTTGAATATCACTCGGATTGCGCGTATGACATCCATAATAGGAGCCAACCCGTAGTCCATTCAACGGATTGGTTATTCGTTCTCTCAGTTTTGTCAGTCCCACATCTTGTGCTAGCATCCACAAGGTATGAGTGAGTTTGCAATCTCCCTTGTATTCGATGCCATCTTCTGCCAATATTTCATTGACTTGTTCAAACAATTTTGGGTCTTCCTGTAGCCGTTTTTGGCAATTGGAAATCACATTATAGCAAGTAGAACAGGGCGTATAAAAAGGTAATCCCATTTTTTCGGCACCTGCCATATTGCGGGCATTGATCGCTAATGATGTCAATTCGGAGCGTTCTTCAATCACCCCGGCACCGCAACAAACGGCTTCTGGCATCAAATGGAGTTCAACATCTACCTTGTCAAACACTTGTTGCAGAATATCAAAAAAACGGGCATCTGCCCCTTGAAAACAGCAGCCTGAATAAAAGGCATAATGCAGTTTGTCATCATTGTTGTTCACGCGCTTTCTCCTTTTTTTCTATTTGACGCACTTTAGCGTATATTTTTGCTGCACCTTCTTGACCAGGTAAGGTACAAACTTGCCGTGTGGGCGCTAGCCCGTGTTTTTCTAAAGCCGCTTCCCCCGCTTCAATCGCCGTCCAACCTTTGGTGCCATTGACAACTACGGGTAACATGGGTTTGTTGACTTGACCGAATTTTTCTACGTCATCAGTATAAGCTTTGGCGCGGCGCGATCCCGCTGTATCATGGATGCCGTCATCTATCGCTATACGGCGCATCTGACGGATGGCATCGGCTGGACGGATGTCTTTAGGACAGACTTTGAGGCATTTGCGGCATTGTACGCAAGACCATAATCCTTGATCCATTGATGCTTGTATCCGCATCCCGCGAAAACTGTCACGCGGATCTATGGAAAAGCGATAGGCTTTGGCGATAGTCAGTGGTCCCGCATATGTATCATCAACTTTGACGCTAGAGCAGGCTGAAAAACAGGCACCGCATAAAATGCAATCAGTGAGAGACTCAAATTGCTTGAGTTCTTCTTGGGACATCAGCGATTCTTGTTCTAAGGTTTCAGGAATGCGCTCCCGATTCTCCATAAGATATGGGTGCATTTTGGCGAGTTTCTCAATAACGGGATCGATATCCACCACCAAATCTCGGAGAATCGGCAGATTTGCCATGGGGGTGATAGTGACTGAGCCTTTACCAAAATCTTTGATAATCGGCAATAATTGGGTGCTACAAGCCAGTACTGAGTTATTGTTTATCCGCACCGTGCAGGAGCCACAAATGGCTGAGCGGCAAAAGGCGCGGAATGTCAGGGAACTGTCCTGAGTATTTTTGATGTTACGCAATACTTCTAAGACGGTCATGCCCGTCTCTACTTGCATTTTGAAATTGTCAAAATAAGGAGAGCGATCTTTATCTGGTGTAAAGCGTTGAATACGGATATTCGCGAGCATTTTTTCCCGTATCGGGGTGATTTTTTCGGTCATAAGAAGCTCCTTAGGTCTTTAATAAGTCCGCGCCTTTGGTTGAAAACGAGTAATCGTTACTGGTTCAAAATGCAGTGCTGGGGTTTCATCGCTGGCTCTGGTTGCCAAGGTATGTTTAAGCCACTCTTTATCATCGCGTTTTGTGAAATCTTCCCGATAATGCGCCCCTCTTGATTCTGCACGCTCTAGTGCGCCTTGTGCGACAACTTGGGCTAAATCGAGCATATTTCCCAATTCTAATGCCGCGCCCAGTTCTGTATTGAAGATATTGCTTTTATCCTTGATCTTCAAACGTTTATAACGCGCCTTGAGTTCAGCTAAGCCTGCCACTGCTTGTGTCAAACCCGCTGCATCGCGGTAAATACCCGCCTTCTCTGCCATTAATTCTCCCATGTCTTTGCGGATATCGGCTATTGTTTCTTTGCTCTCACCGTCCATTAGGTCCTTGATATAGCTTTCTGCCGGTGCTAGTGCTTCTTTTGGCATGGGTTTAAATTCAGTGTGACGTGCATATTCTAAAGCATGGATGCCTGCCCGACGACCAAAAATTAGAATATCTAACAGGGAATTACCACCCAGCCGGTTAGCGCCGTGTACGGAGACACAGCCCGCTTCTCCAGCCGCATAAATGCCTTCAATGGGTGTCAAGCCATTAAAATCAGTATGGATGCCGCCCATTGAATAATGGGCTGTGGGTTTAATGGGTATCGGCTCTACGATAGGATCAACCCCCTCGAAGCCAATACATAATTGACGAATCTGTGGCAAACGTTGCAGAATCCGCTCTTTGCCCAAATGGGTGAGATCCAAAAAGACTTCTCCATCAGAGCCACCTCTGCCTTCACGCACTTCGGTTTCAATGGCGCGGGAAACGAGATCGCGGGGTCCCAGTTCCATCTTTTCTGGGGCATAACGGTTCATAAAACGTTCTCCCAAGGCATTGAGCAGATAACCGCCCTCACCCCGCGCCCCTTCTGTCATTAAAATGCCTGTACGCCGCAAGCCGGTTGGGTGAAATTGGACAAATTCCATGTCTTTCAGTGCTAATCCGGCTCGGTAGGCCAGTGCAGCACCATCGCCTGTGTTGCCATAAGCATTAGATGTACGAGTCCAGAAAATGCGCCCATATCCGCCTGTGGCTAGAATGACTGCTTTAGCTTGGATGGTATGAAGTTTTCCGCTGCGGATATCTAAGGCGTTGACGCCTAAACAACGTTGACCATCATGTAGTAATGATAGGGTTTGCCATTCATTAAAATAATTAACGCCATGTCGCAAGCCTTGCTCATAAAGTGTATGCAACATGACATGTCCAATTTTATCGGCTGCGTAGCAAGCACGGATTTTGGAGGCGCCGCCAAATGGGCGTTGGGCAATTTTGCCTTCTTTGGTGCGATCAAATGGACAACCCCAATGTTCCATTTCTCGTATTACTTGTGGCGCTTCTCGGCACATGAGTTCTGCCGCATCTTGGTCTGCTAGGTAATCTGAACCTTTGACGGTGTCAAACCAGTGGTCTTCCCATGTATCCGTCGGGTCTTTATTCGCTAAAGCGGCATTGACTCCTCCTTGTGCGGCTCCGGTGTGTGAACGAGTGGGATAAACTTTAGTCAATACAGCGACTTGTAAGTCTTCCTCCATCCGTGATTTCAGGGCTGCATATAATCCAGCTCCTCCCGATCCAACGATTAGAACGTCGTATGTTAGCATTGTGCCTCCTTTAGCTTATTTTAATTGCCAATTCCCAACATCTGCATTAACATCTGTGCCATCCGTTTGCCCATCTGCGCCTAAAGTATAAAGATCAAATTCGCCGTGGACGCCAGGGCTAAGATAATTATAAGGAAATCCCCAAGGATCAATCGGTACGCTGTCTAAATAGCCGCCTTCTTTCCATTGACGAGGCTCTGGCGGCATCGTCGTTTTTGTGACGAGCGCCTCTAAACCTTGATCAGTGGTTGGATAAACATAGTTATCTAGTTTATACAATTTCAACGCTGTTTCAACAGCGCGAATATCATGTCTAACTTTAATCTGGCGGGCTTTATCAGGATTTTTCATCATTTTAGGCACCACTAAAGCGGCTAGAATGCCCAAAATGACAACAACGACCATGACTTCAATCAGGGTAAATCCACGATTTAAGTTTGTTTTTGACATAGCTTTTTTCGCGTTATAATAAACTTGATGTAATAATCCAATCCATAAAAACGACCGTAAATACATGCAATTATTTGCTTTTGGCCTCAATCATAACACTGCCCCCGTTCAAATACGTGAACAGGTGAATTTTTCACCAGAGCAGATCAAACATGCTTTACATGATCTCGTTGCTCGTCAACTGGTGCAAGAAATCGTGATTATTTCAACTTGTAATCGCACCGAGTTATATTGTGGACTCGATGATGATACCACACAAGTCATTATTAATTGGCTGAGCCAGTACCACAATGTGTCTCGTCAATTGCTTGAGCAGCATTTATATACTTATAAACAAGTGGATGTGGTGCGTCATTTATTACGGGTGGCTTGTGGTTTAGATTCGATGATTTTGGGAGAGGCGCAGATCTTGGGACAAATTAAGTCGGCTTATCATATTGCCCGTGAGGCGGGCACTACGGGGCAATTATTGAATAAGTTGTTTGAACATAGTTTTTTTGTGGCAAAACATGTGCGTACAGATACGGCTATTGGCTCTAGCCCTGTTTCTGTGGCCTTTGCAGCGGTGCGATTAGCGCAACAAATTTTTGGTGATTTAGGTGGTAATACGGCTCTTTTGATTGGCGCGGGCGAAACGATTGAGTTAGCAGCGCGACATTTACATGAAAATAATTTAGGTCGTATGATAGTGGCTAATCGTACTATAGAACGTGCCCGTCAACTGGCTAAAGTATTTGCTGGTTATGCTATTACTTTAGAAGAAATCCCATTCCATCTCGCTGAAGCCGATGTGGTTTTTTCATCCACTGCGAGCCCTTTGCCAATTTTGAAACAGGTAGATGTTAAAAAAGCGATTAAAATCCGTAAACATCGTCCGATGTTTATGGTGGATATTGCTGTCCCCCGCGATATTGAGCCGACGGTGGGTGATTTAGAAGATGTCTATTTATATAGTGTCGATGATTTAAATGAGGTGATACAAGAAAATTTACGCAGCCGTGGGCAAGCCGCGCAAAAAGCGGAAGAATTGATTGATACTCAGGTGACACATTTTTTAGGCTGGTGGAATTCTTTAGATGTGGTGGACACTATTTGCCATTTACGTGATCAAGCACAAGAAACTCGTCAGCAGTTGGTTGCAAAAGCAAAACGTATGATTGATAATGGCAAAACGCCGTATGATGTGATTGATTATTTAGGTCATACTCTCACTAATAGGCTAATGCATACGCCCTGTGTCCAATTACGTCAGGCGGGTTATGATGGACATGAGGAATTAATGATAGCGGCACAGCAACTTTTTCAATTGATAGATGATGATAATTAATTTTAAGATGTACCTTATCTCTTTGCCTTTGCTGCCTTCCCCTTTTTTGTAGGCGCGAGTCGCGCTGGATGTCCAAGATAAATCTTGGACTCCTACTAAAATTCATGGCTTTGAATCTATCTTTTGCTTTTTATAACTGATAACTGATAACTGAACAATGAAAGATTCTATTCGCAGCAAATTAGAAAATCTGACTGATCGTTTAGAAGAGCTTAATGCTCTACTTGCGGCGCCTCATATCATCGCCTCACAAGATCAATTTCGCAGTCTGTCTAAGGAATATGCCGAAATCCAACCGATTGTTGAGGCTTTTCAAAAATACCGCAGCAATTTAGAGGCAGTGGGGGCTGCTAAAGAAATGCTAGGCGATGAAGATGCAGAGATGCGTGCTTTGGCTGAAGAGGAATTGAGTCAAGCGCAAGCTGAAGTTCAGCGCTTAGAAAAAGAATTGCAATTGTTATTATTGCCCGAAGATCCTGATGATAATAGTAATACTTTTTTAGAAATCCGCGCGGGTACGGGGGGCGATGAGGCTGCTCTATTTGTTGGTGATTTAGCACGTATGTACAGCCGTTATGCGGAGCAGCGCGGTTGGCAAACGGAAATTATCACTAAAAATGAAGGTAGCTACAAGGACAGTTATAAAGAAATCATCATGCGCGTCAATGGAGATCGTGTCTATTCGCAATTCAAATTTGAGTCGGGCGGACATCGGGTACAGCGAGTGCCAGAAACGGAATCTCAAGGGCGCATTCATACTTCTGCTTGTACTGTGGCTGTGATGCCTGAAGTCAAAGAAGTGGATGCTGTTGACATTAATCCGAGTGATTTAAAAGTGGATACTTTCCGCGCTTCTGGTGCGGGTGGACAACATGTGAATAAAACGGATTCTGCGATCCGTCTGACTCATTTACCGACGGGCATTGTGGTGGAATGTCAAGATGAACGCTCTCAACATAAAAACCGCGCCCGTGCGATGTCTTTATTGCAGTCGCGCATTTTAAAAATTGAGCGAGATCGTCAACAAGCGGAACAGGCGGAGACGCGACGCAATTTGGTTGGTAGTGGTGATCGCTCTGAGCGGATTCGTACTTATAATTTTCCACAAGGGCGGGTAACGGATCATCGTATTGGTTTAACTTTGTATAAGTTGGAGGATATTTTAGGGGGCGATTTGAATGCTTTGATTGAGCCGCTGAGACGTGAACATCAAATGGATTTGTTGGCGAGTATGGGGGAATAGGATTTATCTTGGATGTCCAAACTAAAGTTTGGACTCCTTTTTTCGCTGGACGGGTTTCTAAATATCTAATGCCATATGGAGAGCCTTGTTAAGGGCTTTGATTTTGTGAGTTGGAAGTGTACCAATAAAATTGCTTAAGACAGATTTGGGTAAACTCACTAATTCATCACAGTGAATACTACTGTCATGTTTTAAGCCTTCATCCACTCCAACAGGCACTTGAGTCGATAAACCGTCATAAACCGTATAAACTGGCGCACAAATGACGGTTGAAAAACGTGAATTGAATCAATAAGCAGTTGGCGGCTAACCACCACGAAAACCCGAAACTTCTTTGGTTCTCTGGCTGATGGTTTAGCGACACGATAGAGTTCACCGCGTTTCATAATTCCACCTGATAAGTGAGAACATCGAAGGCTTCTTCATTGAGTTGTTCAGCCCGTTGATTAATAATTTCAAGGTCTTTGACATAAACCCTTTCAGAATCAGGTATCACACCAAGTTCTATCGGTGTGGGTGGCGATTGGGTTGGATGTTGTGTCATCGCTTGTTCTAATAAGGTGATAACTTGTTGCGTTATGGTGCGATGGTAATGCCTCGCTTGTTGTTCAAGTTTGGCATATAGTTCAGAAGAAATGTCTTCAATCATTATTGCTGACATGAGATTTTCCTTAATTTCAAAATGAGGATTAACTATTCAATACCTTCGCCAAAAGACCTTATAAAATATATAGGAATAGACTCAATAGATTCGCCGGCTAAAAAAATGGTGGTTGTGTTAAGATTGAATTACAACAAACAATCTGAAATAAAAGAAAAACACAACCACCATGGAAATTATAACACTTTTGAGCTGTTTCAACTCAGTAATTGATTATACTACAATTCGTCAACTGTCTAACATAGCTGAAGCCATGCGAGCAATGAGTGGACGTTTCGTGATGCTTTCGAGGATAAAGTTTTTTTTTCAAAAAAACTTTATCCTCGAAAACAGTATTGGGGATTAGAAGACTTTATGAATGTCAGCAAGCAGGCTGTCTATAATGCTGCCAATCTTGCTATGTTTATGGTCAATCTGTCTTCGGCATTGTTACAACAAAATTCAAGTGGTTTTTTTGGTTCAAGTGTTAATGATCTCAAAGCTTGGTTTCGAGCTAGGAAATACGTGCTTACCACTTTTAAATTATCTGAGCAAAATGCTGACCAGATTTTCTTCCTTGGGGCGAGTTAACCCTTCTGTTTGCCAAACTTAATCGCTATAGAATGCTTCTTTTCACTTATTTTTTTTGTGGTCTTTTGGCGATGGTATTGTCCATAATTTATAATTTCAACGTATTTTGGAGTCCAAAGCTTTAGCTTTGGACTTAACAATAACCTCCATTTCTCCCCAATCCACCAACAATCCAACGTCCCTAACTTCAAGGTGTTGCAAGAGAAATTCGGCCAGTTTGGCGACCACTAAGCGTTCAATCGTGCGTTGTAACGGACGGGCACCGTATTCTGGCTCAAAGCCGACTTGCGCTAAATGTTCAACCAATTTTGGCGTAAATGTCAAATGGAGTCCACGCTCTTGAAAACCTTCTCGTTCAGTGAGTGCTGCTAACTCTTTGCGGGTAATCTCTGCCACCATTGCGGCGTCGAGGGCTTGAAAGGTGACGACTTGATCAATACGATTATAAAACTCTGGGCGGAAAAAACTACGCACCGCGCTGCCTATTTCATTCTCTTCGCGTTGTTTGACAAAGCTAATGCGTTTACTTTGACGTGCGCCGAGATTACTGGTCATAATCAGGATGACATTGCGAAAATCCGTCACCCGCCCGTTACCGTCCACAAGTATGCCCTCGTCCATCACATTCAGCAGTACATCAAAAAAAATAGGGTGCGCTTTTTCAATTTCATCCAGCAAAACCACGCTAAATGGCCGTTCTCGGACTTCACGAATCAATTTACCCGGCTTCTCGCCGCCGCCCAGCACTCGTTCGACTTGCACGGGATGTTGAAATTCGCTCATGTCTAAACGAATCAGGGGATTTAAGGTTTGTCCTTGTCCAAAAAAATACGCTGCCAGCGCACGGGCACAGGCGGTTTTGCCCACGCCCGTTGGTCCAGCAAATAATAGGGTAGCAATGGGTTTATTCGGATCATTCAATCCCGCCTTGAAAAGCATCACCACTTCAGAAACGCGCTCAATCGCTTGAGATTGCCCAATGATGCGCTGCGTAAAATAATCATGCAGGGCAGCAGTGTCTAATTGAATCTCATCGCGCAACAAAAAGGTGGGTAGCCCCGTTTTTTGGACAAACTGCGTCAGCACCTTTTCATTTTCAATCACTTTCTGGTTTTGAACATGCACGTCGTTGACGCAACTGGTCAAAAACTTAATGAGTTTCCCCGGAAAGGCTTCATAGCGCAAATAACGGTCTAGTAAACGATATGCTAAGTTGAGCGCCGATTCTTCTATCGTAATCTGTAACTGTTTTTGTACATATTCCGTGAATAGGCGCATGATTTTAAAGATTTGTTTTTTAGACAGTTTAGGAATAGAAAGGACATGAAAATGCGCGGCAAAGCCGGGTAAACGCTGGCGCACTCGTTCCCATTCCTGCTGGGTTAATTCGCTAACGATTTGTATTCTGCCTTGACGGAGATTAGGCAACATAAATGCGGCAATGGAATCTTCTGGTCCATCGCCACCCACGGCGAAGAGATGTACAAAGTCATTTATCCACAAAATATCCCCGGTGCGTTGCAATTCTTCCATGAGTTCTTCACAGGTTTCCTGCCATTCGCCCAGATAACGTGCGCCAGCAATCATACGTTGGGGAGTGGTACGCCAAAAAAACTGAGAGCCTTGAGAATGATCTTTCGTCAAGGCCAAAAATTTACGCGCCGCCTCTAACAAAATAGCGGTCTTACCGATCCCCTGTTCACCAATCAGTACAACACTGGCACGCTCTGTCTCTAACTTCTCAATCAAAGTCGCCACCAATTCGCTGCGCTCCCAGGCCGTTTCTGGGGCAATCCCGCTCCCCTTCGTCTTACGGGGAAATTTATCGGCTACCTGTTGCAGCGTCTTAGTTTCTTCCCTGTTTTGTGCCCCTTGAGCGCGACGAACATCACGCGCTTTGACACGGACAGTGACTTCTTCTAACCAAGGCTCGCCCAAGATCAAGTAACGGTGCAAGGCTTCAGGTGTCATATTATTAAAATAATCACGGGCAAAGTACTCAATCAAGGATCGTAATTGTTCTGGCTTGTAAAAATAGAAATGTAGATCCAATAAAGGTATATAACATTGGGCATAACCTTCTTTTGTGCTACCATAAACCGCCGCAACGGGAATATTTAGAATATGTCCGGCTGGAAAAATGCCGGTTTCTTCTTCATAAGCGGGACGAACATTGACATTTAGCTTTTTTAGGCGAGCATCCGGCATGGGATCAGGTAGATATAAATTTTTGCTATATTCGCGTTGCAAATGTTCGGCAAAATGGGCTTCTAATTTATGTATTTGGGCATTAACCAGTTCATAGTCAGTGCCGACTAATCGTCCACAAATGGCTTTTTCTGTGAGTTTCCAGCATAATAGGGGATAGCGGTAGATTTCCATTAGGATTTCCTTGTAGACAAACTCTGAATTGAAACGCGATTTAAAAAAGTCCAAGATAAATCTTGGACTCCGACAAGCTTACAATTCCCAAACAATCTGAAAATCATCCGCATACACTTTTTTCATAGATTTTCGCAGCGGTTTCAATGCTTCAATCACTTTTTCGTAAGAACGCCTATTAATCTCACGCATGTTTGGCGGATCAAAAACGGTTGATGAAATTAAAACTCTGCCGGGCTGGTGATTTAAAATACGATTGATCCATTTTCTGATTGAAGATTCGTGCTTGATCCCCTCAATTTGGGTCACATCAAAAAGCGTCGCATCTGTATATAGGTACAGATAATTACTACACATATAACCACTTCCCGTTATTATATAATCATTCGCTTGAGCATGGCGAATGAAATATTCGTTACTGATGTAACAATAATCGGTATTTCGATCAGTTTGTGGCAAAATACTCCCCAGCAGATTTCCAATAAAAAGTGCCACCACAAATGTTGAACCCAAAATTGTCGAAAACGGAGTGACTCTTATAAATAACATCAGCACTAAATAGATAAAAGGTAATAGCGCAATCCAGAATTCTATATTTAAGGGCTCCCATAGCGTATTAAAAATGGCATAAACACAGAGCATCGGCACCGCAAAACTCAAAAATCCAGTCGCCCTGGGATTCAACTCAATACGCGCTAAAACGGTCAAGATCACCGCACATAAGGAACTGATAGCAACCATAATAAGGGATAGCCAAAGTTGCCACGTAGAAAGGCTTTGAGCGACTAATCGTTCTTCCATTAAGGGCTTGAGAGGAAAGAGTTTTGCCATTAAAACATCAAACCATGGAAAGCCAAATAAAAAAAGCGTACCCCAGATACTTCGCAATAAACCAAATATCGACTTGAGAGGATTAGTCCAAGCCCAAGGCGTCCACAAACCATCTACCGCTTTTCCCTGAGACCATTTAATGATTTCCCCAAGTTCAGATTGCTCAGCCAGAAAAATGCCCACCGGAAAATAGACGGCTGCAATTATCGCGCCTGATACAAAAAAAAATAGAATGAGACTGTTGAGCCGTCTGCCTATGGCAAACGGTGCAATAAAAATAAGCAAGACATGTTGCTGGTGAAACAATGTAGCCATTGCCATAAAGAGCCCTAATAAAAAAAAATGGCGATATTCAAAGCGACTCTCAGCAATAATCATTAAGCGATGGGCAGATAACAAAATGAATGGCAATGGTAATATATAAGTTTCCGCCTCAACGCTATATCTCCAAAAACCATAAGACATGCTCACCATACCCATGCAGAGCAAAGAAAAATAGACACTCATTTCTAGTCGCCTTGCAATGAGATAGACGAGAAACAATGTCATAATACCGGCAATGACATTATTAATCTGCATGGGTAGCGATGCATTACCTTGGTAGCCTAAAAATAACCACAAATCATAAACAACGCGATTGAAACTGTTGAACAGAATATGATTGGGATCGTAAAGGCTCAAAGTTGAGGGCACCTTAGTCACTTCGTAAATATACCTCACCGAGTCTTCGGCTTCGCTATGATTCATAGCCAACGTTATTAAAAAAAGGCTGGTGATTGCGATGAGTATCAGGCTTAACCAGAAAAATTCGTTATAGCGTAATAGGTTTAATTTATTTATAATTGTCACTTAAAATTTTTTTGTGCTATTATGATATTTCAGAAAACCGGCGTCCAAGATAGTTTATAACATGAAAAACAATAACAAACCATCAAAAATCTTAATAGTGGACGACGAGCCGTTGTCTCTTGAGCTGTTGGCTTATCTCCTGAAGGCAAATGGCTACAAAACGGTTGCCGTCCAAACGGGTGCCGAAGCACTGGATTTAATAGAATCGAACCCACCTGATCTCATTTTGCTAGATATGATGATGCCCATTATGGACGGAATATCGGTCTGTCAGCGAATAAAGGAGCGGGAGAGCATTCAGAATATTCCCGTTATATTTATTACCGCTTTATCTGATATTCAACATAAAATAAAAGGCTTTAAGGCTGGCGGTGTTGATTATATAGTCAAACCGTTTATACAAGAAGAAGTGCTTGCTAGGATAAACGTCCACCTAAAATTAAAAAAGGCACTGGAAAGATTAGAAGAAATGTCGAGAACGGATCCAATGACAGGTATCGGTAATCGCAGATTTGCTTATGAAATTTTAGCCAAACAAATTGAGATGGTTAAAAGGGAGGATTCCCGTTTTATTGTTTGTTATGTTGATATAGATAATTTGAAAACCATTAATGATACTCATGGTCATGATAAGGGTGATAAATTAATTCAAACCGTGGTAAATTCTCTTAAGGGCATTATCAGGGGCTCTGATTATCTCTTTCGTATGGGAGGTGATGAATTTTTGATCATCTTTCCAAAAGCAAAAGTGGTTGATTCTGAGAAACTGATTGAAAGGATTCGTAAAAGTTTAAATAAGCAAACAATTTGTGGCGTACCCATTGATTTTAGTTTCGGATTTTATGAATTTAATGCAGAGTGTAGTCTCTCTACAGATGAATTAATAAAGAGGGCTGATAAGCGCATGTTGAAAGCCAAAAAGGAAAAAAAGTCATAATTTCCAAGATAAATCTTGGACTCCTTTCATAAATTTGATAGAATGTCGTGTACAAAATTTCCCCAAAGGATAAAAAAACGTGAATACAGAAAAAGAGCTATATGACTCAACGCCATCGATGTTTCGCAACAAACCCTTTATTTTCACTTTGTATTTTGTTGCTATGGTAGTCGGTGGTATTGACTTGATTGATATTACATTGGGGCTTGGATGGATTTCTTCTCCCGAAGAAAACAAGTTGGCCTCTGTCATGTTGCTCATTCTTGGTGGTATAGGCTTTGTTTTTTTGGCAATTTGGTGGCTGCGTGTCATCAATACGAGACTGACTGTCACCAATGAGCGGGTTAGATTTAGAACCGGTATCCTTTCCAAGAATATACGTGAAGTATTTTTGTCAGATATTCGGAGTGTGGAGATAAGCCAGCGTTTTATGCAGCGGCTTTTGGATACAGGCACGATAGAAATTTCAAGTGCTGCGACTGCTGATGCTGAAATTGCTATTAAAGGACTACCTAAGCCCTATAAGGTTAAAGAGTTGATAGATGAGCATCGTCGTCAACATGAGAATGATCCTCAACAATCGAATGATTAGAACCCTAGTACTCTGTCAACATTGTTTTGTAGGGTGCGTCCCACGCACCAAGCTTTGAAGGGTGCGTAGGACGCACCCTACATTACCCTACAAAACAAGATTGACAGCGTACTAGTACCTTGTCAATCTTCTTTTGTAGGGTGCGTCCCACGCACCCTGACGCGAAAAAGGTGCGTAGGACGCACCCTACACCAGTCAAAACAAAGTTGACAAGGTACTAGCAGGAGGGCGTCAATTTGATAAACACTGACTTCGTATGATAAACATGTAACGAAGTATCGAGGCCATAAGGGGCAACCATAAAGGATTGCCCCTACAATATCGTTTGTTTTTGTAGGGGCCCGCCCCTACTGAAGTGGTTGCCCTGTCATGGTATCGGGATTTCCGCTATCCTGCACTAGTTCGTCGTAGGCGATTTATCGCCTACTATTCAGTGAGGCACGTTTTAATTGCTATCTGCCAATATAAAGCAAACAAGCATCGAGCATCTCATTATTCAATGCCCGTAATTGTGCCTCGTAATTATTTTTATCTATTTTCAAAGGCTTACCATACAAAGCAAAATAAATGCGACGGATCGATTGAAGCGTGAGAAAACGTTCATCAAAAAACTTAAGCAGGCGATTGACCAAAGATTTTTTTCCCACATTTGAGAGCACCTCTAAAGCATTGCCTTGATTAGCCCGATTGGTGGATTTTAGACCATTACTCACCTTCTGAAAAAAATTTCTATCCTCCTTAGCCGCAAAAGTGATAATAATCAGGATATGATCTAAATGGTATTCAGCCATTTCTTGCAATATTTTGATTATCAAATGAGCCGCTTTACTGTTGAGTTCGAGCGATTCGTAGAATTTTAACAAACCATTCACTTGAACAAATTTTCTTAAAGTTTCATCTGCCCCTTTCTGCAAATCTTGTTGTTGTTTATGACTGAGAAAATGATAAATCAGCAACATAATTTCAAAGCGTTGTTGTACTGAAATTTTATCAGAAGACAGCGCATCAATCAGTACGGATTTGCACACGCCCATATTGAGTTGCAATAATTCCTGGCTTTCTTTTACCAAGCGACGATCTCTGGCACCCAGCAATTGAATAACAGGTGCCCAATATTTCAAAGGCTTACAATTTTTCAAGGCGCGCAAAGCCAGAATTTTCATTTCATTATCCGGCGACTCCAGCACTTTGAGCAGGCGAGCTTTGTGGGTATTAAGTTGAGCTTCATGCAAACGAATAAATGCTCTCAATGCCGCCAAGCGCACATCGGGATTGTCACTCTCAAGAAAAGGCAAAACCGTATCACTATAATGCGATAAACGTAACTCGCCCAAGGCATATAAATAAAGTGGCATATTCTGCGATAATTCTGCCTTGTCAAAACGTGCGAGAATTTTATTCTCAATCAATTGTTTACGCCTATATTTTGGATTTTGATGCAAATACAAGCAAGCTTCAACACACACAGAAGGCAGCGGATGTGTCAACAGTTTTTCTATCAAATGATTGAAGTTGACCGATTTAAATTTAGTCAGAGCTTTTATAATTAACGACAAAACTTGAGCATTTTGTTCTATCCTGAGTGCCTCTAGTAAATAGTTCAAATGGGCATTCTTCAAATTGGAATTAGAGCGCGACAGCGCAGCTAATGTTTGGAGACAATGCTTTTTAACTTTTAAATCTTGAGTTTTTTTATTGATTAGCAAATTGCCGACTTGATTGAAAAAAAGATCAAATTTCAGGATACGGATCATATCCAAAGCCGCTATAACATCATAAGTATTGCTACTGTTTAATTTTTGACGTATCACTCGCCTTATTTCTTTAATACCCCCTTTAACATTTACCTGATGCCCCAGGATTTTTTTGACAAATTCATCCTCAAGTCTCTTTTGCATGTCCTTTTCATATTGTGACCATTGGGGCAAAGCAATGAAAATCCCTAAGATTGATACTATCAGGGCAATCAAGGGCAACAAATAATAGAGCTGTTCTCGTGAAAAACCCCAGTCAATTTGTGCTATTAAGGATTCAGCCCCCGTTATCGTCATTAAAAACGTTCCGGCAATGAGCGTTGCCAGCGGAAATACAATGCCATTGAGAAAAGCCTTATTATTTCCCCACTGATCGGGGGGGATCGCATTGAATAACAAATTATTGGCAGGTGTACGCAAAGCACCGCGCATTTCTTGATTAATGAATTGAGTAAAAATCCCCAAGCTCAACATCACGATAACACTATTTGCCAATAAACCTTGGCCGTAAAAATAGATAAACAATGCTAAAGCAGCAATCGCCGATAGCACAGGATACAGCACATTACTGGCACCGACACTCCATTTCACCAAAATACGTGAAGTCAAAAATAATTGGATAAACAGCCAAGCCAGATTGGCAAAAACTTCATAGGTGGCAAAAAATGTGGCGCGTCGAGTGGGATCAGGAAAAACCTGAAAATAAATAATCGTTTGATAGTGATATTCCAACAATTTGCTGCCAATCACAAACAACATTAAGCTCAAAGACATATAGATCATCAATTTAGAACTGATGATGTTTTTAAAAGCGACTATCAAATTGTGTAATGGATTTTTCTGTTCCTTTAACTGGGCTTCATTGCTAGCACGTATGGGCTTTGAACGTGCATTGATAATACGCGCAAGCCAAAATGCAGCAAGACAAGCCAAGGCTAATACCAAAATTAATTGTTGCGGATGAAAATGAAAAACATTTAATAGGACAATTAATATCCCCCCGCCCAAGGCACCGCCAACCGGAATACCGGCATTGATAATGGGTGTGACGCGCCTGGCTTCTACCGCTGTGAAATAAGAGGCTACAACGCTGCCTGTGTGTATCGAAATTAAAATGTAAAAAAAGTAAAAACCAACAAAGAAAAATCCATACACCCAGTTTTGAGCAGGCCACCAATAAGTCGTTAAAGTACACAAGAGTTGTGCAATAACTGAAAAAAGGGCGGTAGAGAGCAGAAAAAAACCTAATATATTCAATCCACTGATTTTTTTTGTATAGCGGGCATAAACTATAGAACCCATCATCACAGATAAATCTATGAAGATGAACATCAAAGGCAACTTTTCACCGCCTAAATTTTCAACCAACAAGGTCATGCCAATGCTACGTGCAAAGCCGGCACCGATGGAAAATACCAGCAAAGTCATAAACAAGTAAAAGACTTCTTGCTGCTCACTGGGTTTGATGGACAACAAATTACGAAGAAAACGTGCTATCATAATAAGCCATAACGTCCAAGATAAATCTTGGACTCCTATTTTCTGAAATATTATTTGATGAATTATTTAGTTTTGGCTTTCAATCATATCACGCATACGGCTTATCAACACTTTGATAAAACCAACGGCAATAGCGGGATACTCGTCGATTAAGCGTTCCATATCTTTATGTTTAATAATCAAAAAGCTGCATTTTCCAGAGCAACGAGCGGAGGTGATATGGGGGCTGCCATTGAACAACGACAATTCGCCCACAAAATCATTTTCTTTCACGGTTGCCATAGGCTTTTCTTGATCCTCTTTAAAGAGAGTGACGGAGCCAGACACGACAATAAATAATTTATCAACCATCTCATCCTTAGAAAATAAGGTATCTCCATCGTCACAGCTTGTCTCAATAGCAATCGTCGAAATTGTATTGAGTTCCTCAGTTTTCAACCTTGAAAACAAGGCTACTTGACTGAGAACAATGATTTTTTCTAGTGGGATCATTTTAATCCTTTGTCAGTTATCAGTTAACTATTATAAATAATTTCTTATCTTATATTGATGAGATATTATATGCTAGTTTGTTTTTAGAAATAGTGAAAATTAAGATGGATGAGCTAGAGACTCAAAATATCGAATTGCAATTGCTGTTGCAAGCCATTTACCTCAGATATGGTTATGACTTTAGAAATTATGCCAAAGCCTCAATAAAACGACGGATTCTACATAGACTCGTCAAAGAAAGGTTTTCAAACATTTCCGCGATGCAACATAAACTACTTTATGATGTCTCGTTTTTTGAAAGGTTATTGTTGGATATGTCCATCAATGTCACAGAAATGTTTCGTGATCCAAGTTTTTATTTGGCACTGAAAAAAAAGGTTGTGCCAGAACTCAAAAAATATCCATTTCTTAAAATCTGGCACGCGGGCTGTTCCACAGGCGAAGAAGTGTATTCTATGGCTATTATCTTAAAAGAAGAAGGCTTATATGATCGCACTCAGATTTATGCCACAGATATGAATGAATTGGCCTTAAAAAAGGCTAAAAATGGCATTTTCGATATTAGCCGACTAAAGCAATACACGGCAAACTACCAAAAAGCAGGCGGAATAGAATCCTTTTCGGATTATTATGTGGCGGATGATAAACAGGTTATCATGGAGAAATCATTGAAGAAAAATATTTTATTTTCTGATCATAATCTTGCCACAGATGGGGTGTTTGGAGAAATGAATTTGATTATGTGCCGAAATGTGCTAATTTACTTTAACCGTGAATTGCAAAATCGCGTTTTTAGATTGTTTTTTGAGAGTCTCTGCACTGATGGTTTTCTCTGTCTCGGCTCCAAAGAGAGTATCCGCTTTTCAGATTCTTCTGATGCTTTTGAAGATGTTGTCAAAAATGAAAAAATTTATCGGAGCAATGGAGCGGCAACCGTTTAATTATGTTTGAAGCTATTGTCATCGGCGCATCGGCTGGGGGGTTGAAAGCGCTAACTAGCGTTTTAGGGGCACTGCCAAGCGAATTTCCACTACCCATTATCATCGTACAACATTTACATCCCCATTCGGATAGCTATTTAGCACAGATTTTGGATGCTAAATGTCAATTAAAGGTTAAACAGGCAGATGAAAAAGAGAGCATTGTTGCTGGAGTCGTCTATATTGCACCACCCAATTATCATTTGTTGGTAGAAGAAGACAGAACTTTTTCGCTCACTTGTGAAGAGCCGGTTAAGTTTGCGCGTCCCTCGGTGGATGTGTTATTTGAGACGGCGATTTATGCTTATAGAGACAAGCTCATTGGTATTATTTTAACCGGTGCTAATAACGATGGTAGCCAAGGCGTGAAAAAAATTAAAGAAATGGGCGGATATGTGATTGTACAAGCACCTACAACAGCGGAAGCAGATGCGATGCCTCAAGCGGCTATTGCCGCCACCCAAGTTGATGAAATTTTGCCTATAAAACAAATAGGTCCTTATTTATTGCAGTTAATTAATCAATCGAAAAATAGAGTTAGGAACGTGCATAAAATAATTTAGTCAACTTCAAAACAAGACCTGCCTTTGACCTGCCAGGTTTGGGTTTAACCTGGCAGGTCTGGTTTTGACTTTGATTAATCCGACAGCCTGCTACCAAAATAATAGGTATAATTTCTTGCAAACACTTATCGATTTTCTGAATTTCCGAATTTTTATCAGCCCCTACATTCTACTGATTTGTTATTACTTAGGGGCTATCGGACTTCCAATTATGGGCTGGCTCTTCATGCTGTGGATAAAACGCAAATTTTGGGTCGCCTCTAAAATTTATGACAAAAGCAAAGAATTGTCAAAAGAATACATTCCGCTCAAAATTCGGATAAGCTTTTTTATCCTGTTCCTTTTATTTTTCATTTCCATGGAAATTGTTTGGCGCATGATGTTTGAATTTTTAATCGCCTATCTTCAAATGTGGGAGGCACTAACCTCATTCATTTCTTAAAAACAACCGTCTTTAAACCATCATAATTACCATCCGGTGCCAAAGTATAGCCGCTGACTCCTTGACGGCTTGCTAACACATGATCTTCATACCACAAGGGAACATAAGGTAATTCATTAAATAGCGCGACTTGTAATTCACGGTAGCCTGCTGCTCCCGCTTCTAAAGTCGTCGCCGCCTCAGCTTGCTCAATCAAAGCATCTATTTTGGGATTTTTCAACCGCCCCCGATTGGCACCGTTAGGCGGTACTGCGCTACTATGAAACACGTAGCGGAAAATATCGGGCATTTTAATGCCCACCCATGAGAGGCTGTACAATTGAAAATGTCCCTTTTTGATGTCACCGTAAAAGGTACCCCAATCATAAGTGCGTAAATCCATCTCAATACCGACTTCTGCTAATTGTTGCTGAATCACAGTGGCAATGCGAATACGAAAGGGATTATTAGACGTTTTATAGGACAATTTTAAGGGATTGCTTTGGGAAAATCCTGCTTGCGCCAATAAAGCGCGGGCTTTTTTAGGATTGTAAGAATAAGCCGGCAAACCAGGATGTCCCGCCCAATGGGTAGGCGGTAATAAAAAACTACTCGCCAAGCGAGCGGCATCACCTAGCAAATAGTGAATAATTTCTTCACGATTGATCGCATAAGCAATGGCTTCTCGCACCGCAAATTGTCCCGTCACAGGATTTTCCATATTAAAACCTAAATAAGTAAAATTCGTACCTTGTCCTTTACTCACCTTGATTTCTGGGCGCTTTGTCAACCAAGTGACTAATTCTGGCGATAAATCACTTTGTAAAATGTCCACTTCACCACGCACCAGTTTTAGTGCTCTGACGACGGGATCTTTGACTTCTAAAAATTCAATGACTTGTCCATCACTGCGCCGCCGCAAGAATAAATGAGTGGATTCTGCCCATTTGACTAATTCAAATCGATCACTGCCGACCAGTTTTTTGTTAAATGGGTGTTGAACGATCCCAACCACTAAGCGTCCAGGGAACAAAACGTCTGGTTTTTCCAATATAAAATCAATGGTATCAGCATCTTGCACCTTAATTTTTTTGATAATACTCAAAGAACCACGATGAGGTGAGGCATTCTTAACGTCTAAGATAAAATCATAAGTCGCTTTAACATCGTGCGCTGTTAATCGTGCGCCGTTGTGAAAATCTCGCCCATTGTCGCCCAAGTGAAAACGATATTGTGTTGGACTCAATTGTTCCCAAGTTGCTAAATCAGGTATTGGGCGCAAACTGTCATCAAAGTCAACCAGGGCATGGTACAACAAGCGATTAATCCGCGTTGAAGTCGCATCCGTCGCAAAACGTGGATCTAAAGTGATTGGTGCCCTTGATAGCCCAAAGCGTAAACTATCGGGTTGGGGTTCGTGACAGGCGGGAATAAAAATTAAACTCAATAAAAAAAATAAAAAACTTTTTTTCATGATCAGATAGCCTTTAGTGTTGAATTCAGATAGGGAGAGTATACACAAAATAAGTACTGAATCATGATACGAAGTCAGCGAAGCTAATTTTAGGCTCTATTCGGGGAATGTGCCATTAAATTAAATTTATCAATCAATTTACACCACGCACTGGCCACATGTAGTGGCTATCAGTCTGGTTCGTGATGACCACATAACCACCACCCATGTTCAGACTCCATATAGCACCAGGGTCGCTTGTGATTGGAGAAGATGACCAGTAACGTTTCATCTGTACGTGCGAAAACGCATCACCTTCTTTCCAATGAGCGGTGCCTGCCGCGTTGGAAAGTGCTGGTCTTTTATATCTCTTGTCCACTATTAGCTCCAATTCCTCTATTGTCGGCAAACGCCACATACCTGGCTTGGAGCCATCCTGAAGTCCACATTGTCCATGCGCTAGATTGGCGGCACTTTGCTTGGCTCTTTTCCAAGTCAGTTCGCCAAAACAATTGGTATTTTTCAACCAGATTAGTCCCGTCTGATTGTCTATAACAGTGCCATCAGCAACGATACCCTCTTTATATCTAGGTTTTAAGACGGGGGCAGACGTTGCCTGACTCTGATCTGGGGGGCGTATGGTACAAGCGGATAATAATATCAAGAGTAGGACTTTCATCCAGCGTGTTTGAGTTAGAATCATAGACAGTCTATGCGATAATACATTCAAATCTTATGGAATTTTTAAAATGCCAACTATTCAGCAAATAATTCAAAGTAATACAATTGAGTCAATTTATGCTCTTGTTTATACCCCCAATCGCCAGCGTAGCCGTCATCGTTTTCCAGAAAATTGTGTCTTTAAAATGGACGGAGAAGAAGAGGCTAAAACAGCCGCTAACCCGAAGAAAAATCTTTACCCTGCTTTGATTTGTGGACCTTCAAAGTCTTCGGAAGGTTATATGTTATATTATTTAATAGAGTGGTTAGATTGAGCTAATATAATACAGTTTAAAGGAGTCCAAGATTTATCTTGGACTTACTTTTATAGTGGTTTCACCCAACTATAAGTATCCGCCGTTCTTTGTATAAGTTTTTGGTCAGCCGTAATTAAATCACAGCCCTTAATTTGTGCCAGCCGAACAAATGCGGCATCATAAACTGCAATATCGTGCTGATATGCTAACGAAATGGCTTCTGGGAATAACTCTCTCCAGTCCACAACAGTCAATGGTAGTTGTTTTAATCGTTCCCAGATGGCTAAACTTGTTTCGACAGTCAGATCATCACGGCGGCGTACCCAAAGTACGTTACCAAATTCGTAAAATAATGAAGAAGGCACAAATACAACCGCTTGCCCCAACAACAAACGCTGCAAATAGAATTCCGCTGCTTCAGTCCCATTCTCTTGCAGAAACCATTTAACCACGATGCTCGTGTCTAATACCCAATTTTCCATGCTTGATCACGCCCCCGCCTAATAATTTCTGTACTATCAGATTTTTGCCCTAAAGAATCGCGCAATTGCTGAATACTCTGTAATAATGACTCTCCCTCATGGCGAACCGCTAATTGTTGAGCTAACAACAAGCTTGCTATTTCGGATAGGCTCATCTGTTGTTGTTGTGCAGTCTGTTGCAACTGAACAAACAGTGCCTCATTAAGCATGAGATTGAGCGGCTTTAATTTCACAGACATTATTATTCTCCTTGCGTTTAATTTGTATTAATTATCATAACGGCAAAGCAAATACCAAAGCAATAGGCAAACTGATAAAACTCATCACATTACCCAACATCACGATAGCCGCGACTTTATGGGGTTCCTGTTGATATTCTTCTGCAATCACATAATTCACAACGGCAGGGGGCAACATTGCAAATATCAGCAATCCGCCCGCCTGTATCGGTGTCAATGTCAACCAAGGACGTATCAACAAATGGGTAAAAGAATCGAATGGTAAAAATGCGGCTAATTAGCATGGTTCTGTACTTACCACCATGCCATCACTTGATTATGACCGCCTTCTTTGGCAGCCTCTAACATCACCTCTGCACGCTGTATCAATTCTTCTTTAGAAATGCCCACCCCCTGCGCGAGACTATCATCATCATCAAATTCATTGTGAGGAACGTTGACATTCTGTGCAACACCGATACTGACAGTGAGTTTGAGCGGAATACCAAGTTGCGTCGAAAAAGCATATCGATCACAGCGTCCCCGAATCCGCTCTGCTAAAACATAGGCACCATCTATATTTGTATTCGGCAACATAGCGATAAACCTTTTACCATCATAGCGACAAGGAATGTCTATTTCTTTGCGTATCGAGGTGTTTAAAATTCTAGAAAATTCTTGTAACAGTCTATTACCTTCTTGATATCCGCCGCTTGAATTAATTTTGTTGAAATGGTCTATGTCTATCAATAATATTGAGAATATACCGCCATGTCGATGGATTCTCGTCATTTCTTCTTGTAAACGTATCTCAAAATAAGCCCGCGTGTACAAATTAGTGAGGGTATCCTGGGTGACTGATTCAATGATTTGTTCCCTTTCCGTAGAAACATTATCTAAGATGCTTGCCATCAAGGGGGCCAACATTTTCAACATTTGCAAACGTTCAGAAGGTATGCCGTTTTTTTGAGCCACCACCACAACGCCAGCCACAGGCTTGCTTTCGCTTCCCAATAGCGGTAAACATAAACATTCAAAACCGCTGTTAGTCTTTTTATAGGTGGGAAAAGGTAATGACCACTTTTTAACGATTAGACATGGATAGGTTTGTGTTTGCCTAGTAGAAATAATTTTTGCAAAAGGAGTATCCTTAAATTTAATTTTGTTGCTATGCAAGATAACTTGCCCTTGCTTAAACACGCCAACAACCCCACAACTCTGATTCTCCAACACCCTAAATAAGGCGACTAATTCACTATTTGCTAAGCGGGCTAGGGTATCAAGTGTTTGTTTAATTAATTGCTCCATAATTTTCCTCAAAATGATAGAAATATTCAGTTTATTATTAGTAGGCGTTATTGCCGGAACATTAGCTGGTTTGTTAGGTGTAGGCGGTGGCATTATTATTGTGCCAAGCTTGGTGTGGATTTATCATAGCCAGCTTCCTGCCCTTATGCATATTGCAATAGGCACAAGCCTCGCTACAATAGTGATAACTTCAATTTCATCTATCATCGCCCATCATCGGGCAGTGCTATGGTCAATTGTTTGGCAACTCACCCCTGGCATCATCGTTGGTGCTTTTCTCGGTGCTATTATTGCCGATGCTTTGCCGACTGAGATTTTGCGAAAAATTTTTGCAATATTCATTTTACTGGTTTCGGCACAACTGGCTTTGTTACCCCCACCAGCTTCACATCGTCAATTGCCAGGCAAGTTAGGCTTAAGCATCACAGGTACAGTGATAGGGAAAATTTCTGCTCTAATGGGGATTGGTGGTGGCTCACTCACCGTCCCATTTTTAGTCTGGTGTAATATACCCATCCGCAATGCGGTGGCAACATCTGCGGCTTGTGGTTTTCCTATTGCTGTTTCGGGGATGATTGGATTTATTGTCACTGGCTGGCATATCAGTGGTCCATGGATGAGTGGTTATATTTATTGGCCGGCATTCATTGCGATTACGCCTGCGACTTTACTGTTTGCACCATTAGGTGCAAAATTAGCGCATACTCTGCCTGCCAACAGCTTGAAAAAATTGTTTGCAGTCTTTTTGGCAGGGGTAGGGGTTAATATGTTTTAAAGGAGAGTAAACTATGAAGTTCGATTCAAAGATTAGCAATTCTTATAGACCTCGACGGAAAAAAAAGCGTTATTGGTTGGTGTTGATTTTATTATTGGCGGTGGGCGGATATTTCGCGCTGCCAACCATTCTCAATTCCATCTCACAAACCGAACAACCAGAAACCATTATGGAAAACGAACCTGAAACAGGGGCTGATACACAAATTATCAAAACGATCCCGCTGCCCGAACCGGGCGCTTCATAAAGGCTTGGCGTCCAAAGCTAAAGCTTTGGACTCCAAAATATTTATTTGTCTTACAAAAATAAAGTTAAAATACCCGTAAATCCATATAATCGTTGATAATATATTTCACCATTGGCAAAAAAGCCAACCAATGGAAAGTCACCTAAAACCTGTTGAATAGTTTTAACTTCTTCAGAATTTTTACCAAATAGATTTTGTCCGCGTCCCATACAAGAATAATAGACACCGCCTTTAGGTTGTTTACCTTTTAAGCGTTTCTTGAGGATATTAAGCATTTTCACTAAATCTTGATGAGCCGTTTCTTTATCGCGGCGAGTAAACATAATAGGCATACCTGAATTGACCACATCACCTATCGCCAACAATTTGTTTTTAGGATCGATGCCAATCAGGTTTCTGACCAAATAGTCGCCCGTATCTGAACCAATAATCGGTAAAGCCGGAAAAATTAAGCCTGCCACTTGATCGAGATCATTTGCTAATGCTGTTCCAATATCTTCTTTAAAGACATCAAGCGCCGGACGCTCATCAATACGGACAATGATATTCTTACTAGATTCAGTGATTTGATGACGTGGACCTAATGGTAAACATCCTTGAGTCAAGCGAGTTGTCACAGCAACCGCACTGGAAAAGAGTACGCCCGATAATCCACCCTCAACGAGGGTATCAGCAATTTGCAAATGTTGATGACGCGAACTTGTCAATCCCCCAACCAAAAATCCATCACCTAAGCGTTCACTCATTTGATAGACGAGCTTGCCTATCTGGTGATGACGCGGATCGCCGTGGACAATACCGAACATAGCTTGTTTATTATCACACCATGATTGATGAGTACGGGAAAATTCCTCAAAATTTTTGCTGATAGTGCTAAAAACCGAAAAGGATTCTTCTGAAAATTCTCCCAACATGACCGCTATGGCGGGGACATTAAAATATTCTTTGGCAAGACTACAAATACTTATGCCAACCGTGCCCACCCAATGGGGTACGTTGGTTTGTTGTTTAAAATAATCAAGAATCTCGGGCACATCATCGGCTAACAAGTCAGTTGTGTATAAAAATCCAAGATTAGCAGAGCTGCTTGTTAAATCACCCATTTGATTTAAACAGGCTTGTGCGGCTTCCTGCCACTTTGTTGCCTGTGCATGGCCGAATTTAAAAGTTTCCATGATTTTTCCTTGTTTGCCCATCATTCATCGTCAAAAAATGGCCACTAAAAAATCCTATTTCTTGAAGAAATAGGATTTTTATAGCTGTAAAATGTCGCGCCCAGACCTCAGAGGTCTTTTTGGGGGACAAAGAGTTTACCATTTAAAAGATTCAGTCTTTTTCTCCTCGCCTTCCTTTTCTACCGGCATCAAGTCCACCTTACTCACACCCAAAGCCAGTGCGCTGGCACTGGCGATATAAATCGAAGAATAGGTACCGATAATGACACCCAAGAGCAAAGCGGTCGAAAAGCCGTGAATCAATTCACCACCAAAAATAAATAGAACAACCAACACCAAGGCAGTCGTCACCGACGTCATCACAGTACGCCCCAGCATTTGATTGATAGAAATATTCATCACATTGATCGACGCTTGTTTTCGCAATTTGACAAAATTTTCCCGAATACGATCAAATACAACGATAGTATCATTCAGTGAATAACCAATCACCGCCAACAAGGCAGCTAACACGGTTAAATCAAATTCTAGTCTAAACAGCGAAAATAAACCGACGACGATGACCGTATCGTGTACTAATGCCGCTACAGCACCGATTGCAAAGCGATATTCAAAGCGAAAGCCGACATAAAGCAAGATACCAAACAAGGTCAAGATGACAGCCATCCCCCCCTTTTCAACCAATTCGTTGCCGACTTGTGGTCCCACATATTCGACACGACGCATATCGACTTTTTCACCACCTTGTTGCAGTAAGCGCAAAATTTTAGTGCTTAAAGACTCCTCTTTTGACTCTTCATGCACACCTAAACGAATCAAAACATCCTTGGAGGTGCCAAAATGTTGTACCACAGCATCAGGAAAACCATTTTCATGCAAAGTTTTTCGGATACCTTTAAGTTCTATTGGCTGGCTATAACCCACCTCAACCAAGGTACCCCCCGTGAAATCAATCCCAAAAACCAAACCTTGAACGAACAAAGAGCCTAAAGAAATGGCCATCAGTATGCTAGACAATAGCAGTGCTATGTGGCGTTTACCTAAAAAATCAAACTTATAATCAAATCGAGTTAAAAACATTTTTAATAAATTCCAAAAATAGGAGTCCAAGATTTATCTTGGACGTGTTTATACTGGTAATTTATCCAGTTTTTTACCACCATAGAAAAAATTAATCACACCACGACTGAGCATAATAGCAGTAAACATGGAAGTGATAATCCCCAAAGACAAAGTGATGGCAAAACCTTTAATAGGTCCTGTTCCAAAACCAAATAACATCAGCGCCGCAATTAAAGTCGTGATATTCGCATCAAATATCGTGATAAAAGCCTTTTCAAAGCCAACATGGATACTATTCTGTGGACTATTACCATTGGCGATTTCTTCACGTATTTTCTCGAAAATCAATACATTAGCATCAACTGCCATACCTAAAGTCAACACAATACCCGCCATACCCGGCAAAGTCAGCGTCGCTTGCAACAAGGACAGTAAAGCGATCAAAATCACAACATTCATCAACAAAGCTAAATTCGCTACCATGCCAAACGTTTTATAGCGCATCCACATAAACAACATCACTGCTACAAAACCAAGCATGATGGACAATATGCCTTTATCAATGCTTTCTTGACCCAAGCTTGGACCGATAGTGCGCTCTTCGATGATTTCCATCGGCGCTTTAAGTGCCCCCGCCCGCAATAACAAAGCAAGATTATTCGCTTCACTAGACGTTAAACCTGTCACTTGGAAATTTTTACCAAATTCCTCCTGAATGGTTGCCACATTAATGACTTCTTCAGATTTAGTACGAGTTGTGACAGGTTTACCATCTACCTCTTTAGTCTTTATATGGTACTCCATAAAGACAACGGCCATCGGCTTACCGACATTTTTCCGAGTGATCATCAGCATACGTTTTGCGCCCTTATTATCCAAACGCACTACCGTTGCAGGGCGCCCACTGCGTTGATCAATTGTCGCAGCGGCATCAACGATTTGATCACCTGTGGCGATAACGCGGCGTTTCAACATCACTGGCGTACCATCACGCCGTTTATAAGAACGCGCCCCTAATTGATCATCGTCATCAGCCACCAAGCGAAATTCCAAAGTTGCGGTTGCGCCCAAAATCTCCTTAGCACGCGCCGTATCTTGTACACCGGGCAATTGTACAACAATACGATCATCCCCCTGTCGTTGGATGACTGGCTCCGAGACGCCTAACTCATTAACGCGATTACGCAAAGTGGTAATATTCTGCTCTAAAGCATTTTGGCGATTTTCTATCAACGCCTTTTCAGTGAAAGCGAGATGCAAGCGATACTCATCTCCCTCATCGATCTCAGTGATGACCAAATCATCATACTCATTTGCAATGAGCTTTTTCGCGTGCTCGCGTTTTTCAACATCAGCGAGTGTCACCAAAATGCCACCCTCACCACTAACAACACGACTAATACCCTTATAACGCAATTTATTCTCACGAAACAGGGTACGCATTTCACCGATATACGTCTCCTCATCCTGACGAATCGCCGTTTCCATATCGACTTGCATTAAAAAATGCACCCCGCCGCGCAAATCTAAACCTAAATACATGGCTTGTCCGCCCAACGCCCTCAACCAATCAGGAGTTGTGGAGGCCAAATTTTGCGCCACCACATATTTGGGCAGTGCCTCTTTCAGTAGAGTAGAAGCTTTCAATTGCGTATCAGTATCTTTAAAACGGAATAACAATTGCCTTGGTGTCCTATCGACACGGATAAAATTGATATTGGCTTTTTTGAGTTCAGCCTCGGCAGTCTCTTGCAGCGCCTGATCAATTTTCATATCCCGTGCATAAGCGGGAGAAATTTGCACGGCAGGATCCTCCCCAAATAGATTGGGTAGTGCATACAAGGCAGAAATAAAGAGCACAGCAGCGATCAGTAAATATTTCCAAAGTGGGTAATGATTCATACATCCTCTCAGTTAAAAGACAAAGTTAGTAGGAGTCCAAACTTTAGTTTGGACGTCCCTATTTACAGCGTATTTTTCATCGTACCTTTAGGCATGACAGTGGCGACGGCTTGGCGTTGCACCTTGATTTGCGTATTTGAGTCCACTTCAAGCACGACAAAGTTATCACCAAGGCTAATGATTTTACCCAACAATCCGCCATTGGTAACGATTTCATCCCCTTTTGCCAACGACTCGACCATCTGTTTATGCTCTTTGGCTCGCTTAGTTTGGGGGCGTATCAGCAAAAAATAAAACACGACAAATAAAACAACCAACATCACGAGATTAATAAAACCCGCGTCGGGTGGTTGTTCTGCTTGTGCCCAAGCGTTTTGAATCAAAAAATCCATGTTGTATCCTCAGTGAATGAAAGCGGTGCATTATGCCATAAATTTAGGCGCGTCCAAACCGAAGGTGGACGCCTAAATATCCAATATTATGATATTAATCATATTTATATTCAATAAAAATAATAAATTCTTTAAAATAAATTATTTATTGTCAGTGCTTTTATTTGGCGACGGTATTGATTTTTTAAATGGTTTATAATCTATCTTCATCACCGATGACTCTCAACTAATTAAATCAAATATGATGAAAATACAAAAATTATTTATCTACCTCATTGGCTGGGCTTTAATCAGCTCATGCGCCAATATTCCAAACAACCTCAAAAATATTTTCCAGCCTACCCCACAAGAACAGCCAGAAATCATTGATAATTCAGAAGAAACGATCCAAAGCGATGAGAGTGGCGACTATATTATCCCAGAAGGGACATTAGAAAGCACGCCATCCAATCTTTATCAAACCGTTGACACTTCTGACGATTTCAGCAGCGATACGCCAGCCACCCAAGATTTATCTCAAGATGAGCAACTCAAATTAGCTGACACTTATATCAGCCAAATTGTCCAACATATTCAAAAAGGGCGATTTCAAGAAGCGCTACCCTTGTCTCAAAAAGCCTTAAACATAACAACTGAAATACTCGGAGAAAAGGACCCAGTCACTCTCTCGATCATGAATTATGTAGGCTTTATTTACCAAAACTTAGGCCACTATTCAAAAGCCTTACCTTTTTTTGAAAAAGGCTATTCTCTTTCCAAAGAAGTATTAGGAGAAAAACATCCCAACACCCTCAGTCGCTTAAATAATTTAGCCGTTATTTATCGCTACGTCGGTCGCTTATCTGAAGCCCTGCCCTTGTTTGAAACCGCCTATCATGTTTCTAAAGAACAGTTAGGAGAACAAAATCCATCCACCCTCAATCGCATGAATAATTTGGCCATTATTTACCAAGAATTAGGCCGCTTATCTGAGGCTTTGCCTTTGTTTGAAACCGCCTATCGTGTTTCTAAACAAGTTTTAGGAGAAAAGCACTATTTAAACCTCACGATATTGGATAATTTTGCCTCCAGTTACCAAGATGTCGGTCGCTTAACTGAAGCCTTGTCTTTGTATGAAAAAAGCTATCATCTTTCTAAAGAGGTTTTTGGAGAAAAGCAGCCTCATACGCTCAACACGCTTAATAATTTAAGTTTAATTTATAAAGCATTAGGTCGCTTATCAGAAGCTTTGCCTTTAGCTGAAAAATGCTATCGTCTTTCTAAAGAAGTCTTAGGAGAAAAGCACCCTCATACGCTCAAGCGCTTGAATTATTTAGCTGAGATTCACAAGCAGCTAAGCCACTCAAAAAAAGCCTTATCTTTATTTAAAGCGACCTATCATCTGTCTAAACAAGTCTTAGGAGAAAAGCACCTTGACACCCTCACTCGCCTAAATGATTTAGCTTTGATTTACCAACAATCAGGTGACTTATCTCAGAGCTTGTCTTTATTTAAAACGGGCTACTCACTTTCTAAAGAAAGCTTAGGAGAAAAACACTATTTAACGCTCACCTATCTCAACAATTTAGCTTTGACTTACCAAGACTTAGGCAACTTATCTGAAGCCTTAGCGTTGTTTGAAAAAAGCTATTCACTTTCTCAAGAAGCGTTAGGAGAAAAGGACCCTGACACGCTCACTCGTTTAAATCAGTTAGCCTACGCATACTTCAAACAAGGCAATATTGAGCAAGCCATTCAACATCTTGAAAAATTCGTGGCAGAGGTGGAAACGTTACGAAGTGGCGACTTATTCACAAAAAACCGCCAAAGCTTGTTTAAAGAATGGATAGAGGGTTATTTACTGCTTACTAACTTATATATACAATCTTACCCCCTATCAGCCTTTGAACTGGCCGAAATCATCAAAACCCGTACTTTACTCGAAACCTTCAGCAGCACCCAACAAACGGGATTCAGTGCCATTACGCAACAACAATTGCAATATTATAAAGCACAGATTATTTCTTTGAAGCGTCGTCTATTAGCAGAGGCGAGCCTAGCAGAAAAAAGGCGTTTAGAGACAGAAAAAGAACAATTGGTCAAACAACTAGCCCAGTTCGAGGATGACTTAAAAGCAAAATATCCCAAATATGAGCAACTCAGCAAAATGGAGATTGTCAGTGCCAAAGAGGGTATTCAATATTTGCCCGCAAATGCGGTATTTATCAGTTATCTCGTTTATCAAAATAAAGTCTTAGCCTTCACCCTCGGCAACGGAGTGCTCAGGGCACACGACTTAGGAGAATTTTCCTCACTTGAAAAAGACTTGAAAACCTACCATCGCCAACTGAATGAGAGTCTCAGCCGTGAACTAGGAAAGCGTTTGTTAGCACCACTTTTCGATACTATCAAAGAGTTTCCTCACTGGATTATTTCACCTTATGGTCCTTTAACCTTGATTCCATTTGAAAGCTTACGCTTTGATGAACCCGTGATTACCCAATATCAAATATCCTACGTGCAATCCCTCTCCATGTTAGCACTATTGCAACAACATCGTCCGGCTTACAAGCGAGACAGCTTATTGGCGATGGGGGCACCGATTTATAAAAATGCCACTTACCAAGGAAATCCTAGCACCGTTGACTTTGAGATTGCCCGCAACCTTGTAGAAAACAGCCATGATCCACAACGTTATAAACGAGCTTTTAGGCAACTTGATATCAACTGGAAAAATCTACCCGGCACTGAAAAAACCTTTAAAGAATTAGAAAAGCTCTTTAATGCGCCGCAGCTCTACAAACAAGCTGATGCCACTGAGGAGAAATTACAAAACCTCAATAAACAAGGCATACTCGCAAAATACCGTTATTTGCTATTCTCCACAGACAGCTACCTGAACGTGCCCGCCTTATCAAGCATCGTGTTGGGACAAGTCAACAATCCAGAGGGGATTGATGGTTATGTGACACTGGACGAATGGCCTGCTTATAATTTAAAGAGTGACTTGATCATGTTATCTGGCTCGAACTTAGGTAGCGAAAACGTGATGAGTTTGCCTTATGCGTTTTATGTGGCTGGCAATAAAAATACTATACTCACCTTATGGACTATCTCCGATGAAATAAGGACTCAGTTTATCACAGCGTTTTTTTCAAAACTCAAAACAGGGATAGGCGCAGTTCAAGCATTGACAGCAACCAAGCGCGAATTTATCCAAAAGGGTGGACGTTATAGTCATCCGGCTTATTGGGCGGCTTTTGTGTTGTATGGGGTTTAATTTTCACGCCAGTGCTTAGCCTTGTTATTACTATAGCAGCCCTAATATTTATTGACTTAAAATTATGAGAAACAAACCATGGAAAATGAGATATTATTTAACATAGGGCAACTTGTTTATCACAAAAAGTTTAACTACCGGGGCGTGATCATTGATGTTGATCCCCATTTTATGCTCACAGAACAGTGGTATCAAACGATGGCCAAAAGCCAACCGCCCAAAGATGAACCTTGGTATCACGTCTTAGTGCATAATTCAGCCCAACAAACTTATGTGGCGCAACGCAATCTAACAGACGATAAAAGTCAAAAACCCATTAATCATTCTGAAATCTACCGTCATTTTTCCGGTTTTTCAAAAGGCAAATACAATTTAGGACTAAGAATCAATTAATTAATAGGAGTCCAAGATTTATCTTGGACATCCAGGAGATTTTTATGTTGATACGTCTAGGATTAATTTTTTTGATCATTTTGATCGCCGTTGTACTCACACGTCGGCAGAAAATATGGACTATAATTACCGTTATGGGCGGGCTCATTATTGCCACTTATATTATATTGATTATCGGTGCGGGCATCTATCATTGGGAAAATGAAACAATACCACCACAACAGGTAGTAAACTCTTTCATACAAGACCTCCATCCTGAATTAAGTCAAAAAATGATTGAAATTGTTGAAGAAATTACACTGAGCACTCATAAAATTAAACAATTACAGGACCTAAAAAAAGCCTTTCCAAACCAAGCTCAAATGATTGAACAAAAAATTAATCAGTGGCAAAGGTTGAAAAATCAACTAAGCCAAGTCTCGAATGATATTGAACAGCGAGTTGAACAAGCCTATGTTGCCTACAAAATTGATGAAATACAGGGGAGAAAAAAATTCACGCTTATCTCACAAACACTCTTAAATCAAGCGAATACCGTCTTGGCTAATGCAGACTCAACAAAATCCACTATAGAGGCACAACTTGATGAATAGGGTTATTTTATTAATATTAATATTAATAATAACTTTAATCCCTTTTGGATGTCACGAGACAGAAGAACAAGTTGATGTCCAAAACAAAGTCAACGCCTTCATAATAGAGATGAATCCTGATCTCTACCAAAGCATGGCTAGAATGAGAGAAGAAATTACCTTGTCTGATACAAAAATACAACAACTTTACGAATTAAAAGGACTTTTTCCAAACCAACGCGATATGATTGATAAGTCACTCAAACAGTGGCATAAACTTCGCAAAAATTTAAAGTTTACCTTGAACAATATCTATGATAAAGTGGAGGCTGCTTATGTAGCATATAAAATTGATGAAATACAGGGCAGAAAGAAATTTAGCCTTATCTCACAAGCACTTTTAAAAGAGGCGAATACTGTCTTAGCGAATGCTGAAATCACGAAAACAACCATAGAGAGAGAATTGTATGAATAAGCTCAAATTTTTACCCTTAATCTTCATCTTGTTAATCCCCCTTGGATGTGGAGAGGATGGAGTGGCGGCTATTGATGTCGTCAAAAAACGCATCACCAATCAGATTCAAGGTATGATTGGTAAAGGTGATATTGCCGTCCAGAAGTACGAGAATAAGATAGCTCAAGTCAGAGACAACCTTATCAAGGTGAAAGTATCACGCAAGTCGTTTGAACAGAAACTAGAGGCGAGAAAAACCTCGCTTGCCTCCTACGAACAGAAGGGTGCCTCAGAGGCGAAAATCAATCTGTTGAAAAACACGATTCAAGAGATGGAAACTTTTCTCCAACAAGTTCAGACGGCAGAAAGCAAGTTGGAAAAAACGCTCAAAAAGCTGATTGAGAATCTTGACTTAGTAAAAATCAAGGTAGCCGCTTTAGAAGCTAAGCGAGACATGCTTGATGCTATGCGTACTATTCAAGAGTATAGTAACATTGAAGGCGATCTTGATGATATTGGTGGCAATATGGATAATACGCTTGAAGAGATGCAAAAGGAGATTTATGCGATTGAGGCGGAAATCGAAATAGATAATCTCTTGAGTCAGGGTGAAAGATTGTAGACACTTGAAATCTGGCGAGGCGAAAAATCCTATTTCTTTAAATAAAAATAAGAAATAGGATTTTTTTTTGCGCCTGTCTCGATTATTTGTGCCTCAATGGTAAAAATATTTCTTACACTGGCGTGGCGATTTCTTTTTCAATTGAAATTCAATCACCGCACACCGATGTTCTCGATAAGTCTCAGAAAAATAATGGCTACCATCACCTTTAGCAACGAAAAATAATGCCTGACTATCAACCGGATTCACAGCCGCCTGCAAAGCAGCGCGTCCAGGCATCGCTATCGGAGTGGGCGGTAATCCCTTATTGACATAAGTATTATAAGGATTTTTGACTTTTAAATCCCGTTTCCGAATATTCCCATCAAAGGCATTACCCAGCGCGTAAATCACCGTCGGATCGGTTTGTAAAAGCATATTTTTTTTTAAGCGTTGCACAAACACGCTGGCAATAAGAGGACGCTCCTCAGCCACGCCCGTTTCCTTTTCAATAATGGAAGCTAATATTAAAGCCTCATAAGGCGTATTGAAAGGTAAATCGTCGCCCCGATTTTCCCAAGCACTCATCAACTCCTTTTCCATCATTTTGTAGGCGCGTTGCAAAAATTCTACATCCGTCGTACCAGTTGTAATAAAATAAGTATCTGGAAAAAAACGCCCTTCGGGGTGCATTTCTCCCCAACCCAGTTTCGCCATAATGCTTTTATTATCAATATCACCAAGGGTTTGCACTATTTTAGGGTGTTTGCGTACTGCCGCCATCAATTGCCGAAAGTTCCACCCTTCAGGGAAGGATAAACTATATTGTATAGTTTTACCCGCAATCAAAATGTCCAGCAATTCCTGTGGCGTCGTACTTTTTGGGATGAGATATTCTCCGAGTTTAATCAGATGTGCCCGTTTTTCATAGCGAGCCAATGTTACCCAAGCCAATGCAGTGGGATAGTTGAGCAAGCCTTGCGCCCTCAAATCAGCGGCAATTTGACCTAAAGTGGCACCCGATTCAACAGTATAATGTAGATCTTTCTGTAAGGGTAATGGAGCTGTGAGGTAGTTTTTGTAGACCCAATAGCCACCACCGCTTACGGCTGCTATAGACAAGAGTAGGAGGAGAAAGAGGATTCTAAACATTTGTTTGCTAAGCTAATTAATCTTAGAATTGAAAAATCCTATTTCTTAAAGAAATAGGATTTTTTATTTATTATAAATCACACACGCTTAAACACCAACGTCCCATTGGTTCCCCCAAATCCAAACGAATTCGACAAAGCGACCTCAATTTTCATCTCCTTCGCCTGATGAGGCACATAGTCTAAACCGGCACACTCCGGATCGAGCTTAAATAAATTAATGGTTGGAGGAGCGACTTGATCACGAATACTTAACACGCTAAAAACCGCCTCTAAACCGCCAGCCGCCCCTAATAAATGTCCCGTCATAGATTTGGTCGAACTGACAACTAACTTATGATCACCAAAGGCTTTTTTTATCGCAAACGTTTCAACCTTGTCGCCAGCAGGGGTTGAAGTGCCATGCGCGTTAATGTAGTCCACTTGATCGGGATTTAACTGGGCATTTTGCAAAGCGTTCAACATACAGCGTCGAGCCCCATCCCCATCTTTTGCTGGTAGGGTCATGTGATAGGCATCAGCACTCATACCCGAACCCATGAGTTCTGCATAAATACGAGCACCACGCCGTTTTGCCATTTCATATTCTTCTAGCACTAATACACCCGCACCATCGCTGAGGACAAAACCATCACGTTCGATGTCCCAAGGACGGCTCGCCGTTTCAGGCGAATCATTGCGGGTAGATAAGGCACGGGCTGCCGCAAATCCACCAATTCCCATCTCCGAACAGGCCATTTCAGCACCACCCGCAATCATCACATCCGCATCACCATATTCAATCAAACGGGCAGCATTTCCAATATTATGTGTCCCTGTTGAACAAGCGGTGACAATGGCATAATTAGGGCCTTTCAAACCGTATCTCACTGATAAGTTGCCCGATATCATATTAATAATATTACTGGGCACAAAAAAGGGAGAAATCCTACGCGCTCCCCCTCGCCGATAAGCATCATGCCCTTTTTCAATGCCGGGGAGTCCGCCTATCCCAGACCCTATCGCCACGCCTATTCGCTCTGCATTGGCTTCCGTAATTTCTAAGCTGGCGTCAGAAATGGCTTCTACAGCGGCAGCAATCCCATAATGGATGAAGGGGTCCATTTTTTTTGCTTCTTTGGGAGATAGGTATTTTTTGACATCAAAGCCTTTAAGCTGCCCAGCAAATTGGGTTGCAAAACCAGCAGTATCAAAATCGGTAATAGTCGCAATTCCGCTTTTGCCTGCCAATACACTTTCCCAACTGTCTTTGACACTCAAGCCCACAGGGGAAACCGCACCCAGCCCAGTAATAACAACTCTTCTTTTACTCACTTTCGGTACACAACCTCGCAAAAAGAAAGGCCAGTACATCTTAGATGTAACATGGCCTCCCTAGAAACCTTAATCTTCTTTGTTATTATTGATATAATCAATAGCTTGTTGTACTGTTTGTATTTTCTCTGCCTCTTCATCAGGGATTTCGCACCCAAATGCTTCTTCAAGTGCCATCACCAATTCTACGGTATCAAGAGAATCTGCACCGAGATCATCGACAAAAGAGGATTCATTGCGAACCTCTTCTTCTTTGACACTCAATTGTTCAACTACAATTTCCTTGACACGTTCTTCAACAGTACTCATAACAAATTCGCCTCTTTTAAGTTATCAGGTATCAGTTATCACTGACTAAGACATATACATGCCACCATTGACATGTAAAGTTTCTCCGGTAATATAAGGTGCTGATGCCAAAAACACCACAGCTTGTGCTACATCATTCACGCTACCAGCACGCTTGAGTGGAATTTTTTCCAAAAAAGCAGAGCGTTGCTCTTCAGACAAACTTTCCGTCATATCAGTCTCAATAAAGCCCGGCGCGACGGTATTGACCGTAATACCACGACTACCCACTTCATTGGCTAATGATTTGCTAAAAGCGATCACGCCAGCCTTTGTCGCAGCATAGTTTGCCTGTCCTGGATTACCCGTCAAGCCGACAACGCTGGTTATCGTTATTATCCGCCCATGTCGTGCCTTCATCATGGCACGGAGACAGGCTTTGGACAAGCGATAAACGCCAGTTAAATTGGTATTGATGACTTGATTCCAATCATCTTCTCGCATACGCATCAATAGCGCATCACGAGCAATGCCTGCATTATTGACTAAAATGCTGGGCATTTCTTTTTGACCTAAACTTGCCACCAACGCATTGATGGAGTCAGAGTCGGCGACATCAAGTACCTTGCCTTCTCCTTTGATGCCATGTTCGCTTAAAAATTGCGTAATCCTATCAGCACCGCCGCTTGTTGTTGCGGTGCCGTACACTTTAGCCCCAGCTTGTCCTAAAGCCAAGGCAATACCTTGACCAATCCCGCGACTGGCACCCGTGACGAGGGCAATGCTCAAATCCAAATTCATGCCAAAGCCTCCAACGCTTGCTCTAATGTCTTTGTATCCATTATCGGTTTTGCGGTCATTTTGCGAACAATACGTTTATTTAAACCCGTTAATACTTTGCCTGGTCCACATTCAAACAAGCTTGTTACGCCTTCCGCTACCATTTTTTCAATGGTTTCAACCCAACGCACCGGATTATAAAGTTGCGCCGTCAAGGCAGAGCGAATGTCAGCCGCTTCACTTTTTTGAGTCACATCGACGTTGTGGATGACAGGAATTGAGGGCGGGGTGATGGTAACATCGGCGAGGCGTTCTGCCATTTTTTCAGCAGCGGGCAGCATCAACTGACTATGAGCGGGCACACTGACTTGCAATAAGATGGCACGTTTTGCGCCAGCGGCTTTTGCCTGCTCTGTCGCCCGCTTGACGGCGGCTGTATGTCCCGCAATGACAATTTGTCCTGGGGCATTAAAATTAACGGCTGAGACAATTTCTTCTTGTGCCACCTGTTGACAGATTTCAATGACTTTAGCAGCATCTAAACCTAAGAGGGCAGCCATGGCCCCTTCACCTTCAGGCACCGCTGTTTGCATAAAACGGCCTCGATCTTGGGCCAAACTAACGCCATCTGTAAATTGTAAAGCATTCGCACAGACTAAGGCACTGTATTCACCAAAACTGTGTCCTGCCATAAATATCGGCTCAGAGCCACCTTGCTGTTGCCAAACACGCCATACTGCCACACCGGCGGCGAGTAGGGCAGGTTGAGTTTTATCAGTTTGATTTAAGGTTTCCTCTGGTCCCTCTTGACTTAATTTCCACAAATCATAGCTCAACACCTCAGAAGCTTCTTCAAAGGTTTGTTTGACAATGGGAAAAGCTGCCCCTAAGTCGGCTAACATGCCCACCGATTGTGAACCTTGACCAGGAAATATAAATGCGTGTCTCATTTCAGTTATCAGTTATCAGTTATCAAAATTTGACCAAGACAGCACCCCAAGTAAATCCGCCACCTACCGCTTCCAATAACAGCATTTGTCCGCGCTGAATGCGTCCATCGCGCACAGCGACATCTAAAGCTAAGGGCACGGAGGCGGCAGAAGTGTTGCCATGTCCTGATACAGTGACTATAACCTTTTCCATCGGCAACTTTAGTTTTTTCGCCGTTGCTGCAATAATGCGAATATTAGCTTGATGGGGGACCAGCCAATCAATCGCACTCTGATCCAATTGATTAGCCGTCAGTGCCTCATCAACAACCCGACTTAACGCCCTGACTGCAAACTTAAAGACTTCATTACCCTGCATTTTGGTAAAGCCATCGCCATTGAGACGACCTTGTGTCACCCTCGCGGGGACAGTCAATAGATCTTTATAAGCCCCATCAGCATGTAAATGGCTAGACAAAATGCCCTGTTCGGCACTGGCTTCAACGACAACGGCACCAGCACCATCTCCAAACAGGACACAGGTACTACGATCAGTCCAATCGACCAGACGCGAGAAAATCTCGGCACCCACAATCAATGCCCGTCGCACAGTACCCGTTTTGATAAATTTGTCGGCGATGCTGAGGGCATAAAGAAAACCACTGCATACCGCCTGCACATCAAAAGCCATAGCACCGTGATTGCCTAAACGGGCTTGTAATAAACAAGCAGTACTCGGAAAAACGCGATCAGGCGTGGTGGTGGCTACAATAATTAAATCCAATTGGTGAGCATCGCACTGTGCCGCTGCCAGTGCGCGACGTGCCGCTTCTTCGGCTAAATCACAAGTATCTTGATCCTCAGCAGCCAAATGGCGGGAGCGTATGCCGGTGCGTTCAAAAATCCATTGATCACTGGTATCTACCAACTTTTCTAGTTCAGCATTGGTGAGTATCTTCTCAGGCAGATACCCGCCGGTTCCAATAATACGAGAATAAGTCACTCGATGCGCCTTCTTTCACTTAACAAAATGCCCAATTGTTGGTTAATCTGCGAAGGTACATTTTTTTGCACCTCAATAAGAGCTTCTTTGATGGCATGACTAAACGATAATATATCAGCACTACCATGACTTTTGATCACAATGCCGCGTAAACCAAGCAAACTGGCACCATTATATCGACGTGGATCAATTTTTTTACGCAAATTATTGAGAATCGGCAAAGAAACGATGGCAGCCAAGCGCGTCAACCAATTTTTAGTAAAACTTTGCTTGACGTAATGACTGATCATTTTAGCAACACCCTCTGTGGTTTTGAGGGCGACATTACCCACAAAACCATCACAGACAACGACATCAACGCTGCCATTGTAAATATCATCACCTTCGACAAAACCAATATAATTGATATTGGAACTCGAAGATATTAATTTGGCGGCTTCCTTAACTCGTTCATTACCTTTGATTTCTTCTTGACCAATATTGAGCAAGCCAATACGCGGGTTAGGTAGATTATCGACAGCTTGAGTCAAAACGCTACCCATCACAGCAAATTGAAATAACTGCTCGGGCGTGGTATCGATATTGGCCCCTAAATCCAGTACATGAGTAGACGTTCCCTGCATATTGGGCAAAGCGGTAATAATGGCGGGTCGATCTATGCCAGGCAAGGTTTTAAGTACATAACGGGCAGTTGCCATTAAAGCGCCAGTATTACCGGCACTGACACAAGCATCTGCCTTGCCTTCTTTGACCAAATTAATGGCGATACGCATGGAAGAATCCCGCTTATTGCGTAAAGCACGCGAAGGGGGATCATCCATTTCTACGCGCTGTGTGGCATGAGTAATGGATATACGCTGTATCACTTTAGCAGGTTGATGACCTAATTCTTGGTTGAGTACCGCCTCATCACCAACGAAAATCACTTGCAAATCATCGTTTTGTGATAAAACTTTGAGAGCGGCAGGGACGATGATATGAGGGCCATGATCGCCACTCATCGCATCTATTGCAATGCGCGGTGTCAATTTTTATTCGTCCTTAGTAGTGATGACTTTACGACCTCGGTAATAACCGGAGGGACTGATATGGTGACGGAGATGCTCTTCACCTACTTCTTGCTCAATGGACAAGGTGGATGCCTTCAAAGCATCATGAGATCGGCGCATTCCGCGTTTAGAGCGGGTTTTACGATTTTGTTGTACAGCCATTTATTTTAAAATCCTTTATTATTTATTTGGATATTTTTAAAGATGATAAAACGTGAAACGGATTATTTTGTATATTATTGTTTTCAGTTTCACACATTTGAAATTCATGAGATGGGCAGTCCGTATGTTTAACAACAATCGGTAAAGCCAAAATCAATTCGTCTTCAATCAATGTTGTCAATGAAACAGGAATTTTTGTCAAAGTGAGGGATTCATATCCCACTGGCAAATCGTTAAGCTTGGCGATGTAAGTCACCACCCTTATCTCCCATGTAGGCGAGAGTATGGAGTACACCCTACAAAGCCAGAATTCAAAACTGTACGTGAGATTTTCAAACTCATACAGCTCCTCAGAG
>JALXAQ010000169.1 GCA_026991885.1 Thiotrichaceae bacterium | reverse complement strand
TTCATAACCAGGTTATGTCCATTGACCTGGGACTGAATAACCTGGCTACCTGTGTTACCAATGGTGTTATCGAGCCTTTTATTATTGATGGTAAGAGACTGAAGTCAGTCAATGCTTACTACAATAAGAGAAAGGCTTCTATGCAATCTAAACTATCAGAAAGGGGGAAAAAATGGTCGCAAAGGCTGCAAAGCCTTACTGATTGGCGTAATGCGGTGGTGAATGATTACATTCACAAGGCCACTTCTTATGTTGTCAAAACTTGCGTCAAACATGGCATATCTAAAGTTGTTGTTGGTGATGTTGTCAAATCGCTGAACCAAATAAACTTGGGCAAAAGAACCAACCAAAATTTTGTGAATTTATCTCTTGGCCAATTTGTAGACAAACTGGGCTACAAACTTGGGTCACACGGTATTGAACTGGTGGTGACAGACGAGAGTTATACTTCAAAAGCGAGTTTTGTGGATGGTGATAAAATGCCGAAGCGTTACAACCCAAAAGCCAAACAAAAACGTACCTTTAGTGGTCAACGTGTCAAACGCGGCCTATATAAATCAGGTGACGGTACCATAATTAATGCCGATACGAACGGTGCGTATAACATCCTGAGAAAGACTGATTCAGAGGGAAATGTTTTTGCTCCGCAAAAACATTTCCCTCTGAATGACTTTTCCTTTTCAAAATTGGCGAAAAAGGTAGGCGCAAGCATTAAAGAATGGTTGCACCCAACCAAACGAATACGACCTTTGCCTACTAAAAAACAGCAATTTTGGATTAACCTGGAAAGACAAAGAAAAGTAACCTGAGTTTTCATTAGACGAATGGATAAAGGGTTGATACCTCCCTTATTCATAATTATTGAAATACATACTCCATTTAGTATATATGTCAATAGTTATCAATAGAATTGCTATCTAGACCAGAAATAGAACAAATTATTACCTAGGGCAACCACAAGGGATTGCCCCTACAAGCCTTTCCCTCACCAGTTATCAATAAAATGTTTAAAGTTGTAATTATGACAAATACCATACGCTATCTCAAAATCGCTAACTATCGCAGCATAGATGTCATAGAACTATATGATATTAAACCATTTTCTGTATTTGCCGGGCCAAATGGTGTCGGGAAAAGTAATTTTTTTGAAGCCTTGGATTTTGTCAATTGGAGCATTCGTTTTGGAGCAGAGGAGGCTTTAAAAAAACATGGCGGCTTTGAGAATATTCGCTGTTTTAAACGGCGTGAACTCGGTGACTTTGAATTTGAAATTCAAATAGATTGGCCGGACAATATCAATAAATTTTATTTAAAAATACGTCAATTAGATAAAGAGCCGATCTTAGATCAAGGAATTTACTATGAAGAATCCAAAGTACCTCGACAAAAAATATCGACAGATGTATTAATTTTTGAAGAAAAAATTAATCGTTTTTTAGAAAATATTCGTCTCTATAGAATTGAGCCTATAGAAGCCAAATTACCTGTTAACAACCTAGATACCTCTAGTTTGCATTCTAGCGGGCGCAATTTAGCAGCCATATTAAATCGTTTAGAAAAAAACGAAGAGATACGCGAAACCATCCTAGAATGGATAGACTTGATGGTACCAGGCTTGGAAAGTGTGCAAAGTCACACAGAAAAATTAAGTGGAAACACCCTATTAGCTTTCAAAGAAAAAGGCATAGAAAAACTTTTCCCAGCTCATCTGATTTCTGATGGCACGATTTACTTGCTAAGTCACCTAGTGGCTATGCTTGACCGCCCTAACCCCTTGGGCATGACCTTAATTGAAGAACCAGAGCGCGGTTTACATCCTCACGCCATTATCGAATTAGTGGACTCATTTCGTGAAATAGCCACGCTTGAAAGTCCCATTTGGCTAACAACCCATAATGAAGCGTTAATAAGAGTTTTAAAAAACAACGAATTATGGTTAGTTGACAAAAAACAGGGGGCGACTCAGATGAAAGCCATACGGCAATATGATGCCTCAACACTACCCCTAGATCAAGCATGGTTATGTAATCTACTCAATGGTGGCTTACCGTGATAAAAATCGGCTTTATCGTAGAAGGTGTTTGCGAGAAATTATTAGTTGAGTCGGCAAATTTTCAGACTTGGGCAAACAAACAGAGTCTTGAAATTTGTACGCCAGTCATAAATGCTGGTGGGGGTGGCAATTTATGCAGTAAAAATATTGAGCCATTTATCAACAAATGTCGCATTGAAGCGAACCCCGATAAAATCGTGGTACTCACAGATTTAGAATGTGAACCTTGTGTCACCGCCACCAAGGCGCGTATCGGTGTTGACCAAATTATTGTGGCCAAAAAAGCACTAGAGGCTTGGTTTCTTGCTGATCCCGTAGCGATGCGTCGTTGGCTAAAAAATGAAGAGTTTCCTGGAGAAACTATGCCAGAACAAACCCCCGATATGCCTTGGGAACACCTCAAAGAAATTGCCAAGCATCACCATCCAAAGAAACTTGGACCAGGAAGGAAGAAAAAAGCCTTTGCAAAAAAAATGATAGAACAATTTGCTTTCTCAATAGAACGCGCTGCTAATCACCCTAATTGCCCCAGTGCGAGATATTTTTTAGAGAAATTACGGAGTTATAAAATTTTATAAAAGATATAAATTTTTCATTAATTCTACTACTTTGGTGGATACGCTATCGCTTAATCCACCCTACAAGCCTACAAGCCTTTCCCTCACATGATAAGTTATCAGTTATCAGTTATAAACAAAATGTTTAAAGTTGTAAATGTTGCAAAAACAGACTTCTTGATTTAACTTATAATTTAAGCTAAGCTTTTTTATAACTGTTTACTGATAACTGATAACATAATACTATGTTAAAAAATAAAATCGCCTATAAATTGACCATTTATATTATATTGCTAAGTGTTTTGATTATCTTATTAACTGCCATTCTACAGTTGTATCTTAATCCCTTAATCACCAATGCGATAAGTATCTTATTATTTGCCCTTATAATAGGCTGGATTTTTCATACTCAACTCTTCCGCCATCTCAACCAAATCATACGCGATAACGAATCAAATGCACAAAATTTGCTGAACAGCGCACGACTTGGTTTAGGTTTATGGCGATCTGATGGCAAATTGCTTTATGTGAATCCAGCTTACGCGCAAATCATTGGTCGTGAGGTTGAAGAAACGCTCCCCTTAAATTATTGGAAGGATATTCTTGTCGGAAATGATGCGACGGCTGAACAATGGCAATTGCAAGCCCTGAAAACCGGTGAACATTATGGTCCGGTCGAAAAAGAATATCGACATAAAGATGGCTATCATGTACCCGTAAGATTATCCGCCCTCATATTAAAAAAAGAGGGAGAATATTATATTATATGGTCTCATATTGAGGACCTCAGCAGACAAAAATGGGAGGCGAGAGAATTACAACATGCTAAACAAAAGGCTGAGGATGCGAATATCGCTAAAAGCCAGTTTATTGCCAATATGAGCTATGAATTGCGTACTTGCATGAATAGCATTATCGGTTACACAGAAATGCTTGAAGAAGACTGTGAGCAACCAATTATGCGGCAAGACATTAAAAATGTTCATATCGCTACCAAACAATTACTGGGCTTAATTGATGGCATGCTTGATATTTCTCAAATCGAAGCGGGCAATCTGCCCTCCTATTCAGAACGCTTTGATTTAAAAACAGTGATCCAAAATACCGTCACCACGCTTCAGCCTTTGATAGAGAATAATGCCAATGCTCTACATTTATTGTTTGATAAAGACTTGGGTGAAATGTACACCGATTTGATTAAAGTGAGACAAATTTTGTTCAATATGCTCAGTAATGCCTCTAAATTCACCAAACAAGGTATCATTACGCTAGAAGTGAGACGAGAGCTGGAAAAAAACGGAGATTGGATTAACATTCGTGTCAGTGACGAAGGGAGTGGCATGAATAGCAAACAACGAGCCGATTTATATCAAGTCTTTACCTCGAACACCCGCAAATATGGCAGCACTGGCTTGGCATTGTCCCTCACTAAACAGTTCGCCGAAAAGCTTGGTGGTAGTCTCAATATAGAAGGCGTTTTTGACAAAGGCAACCATTTTATCGTGCGTTTACCAGCGCATATCAGCAGCCAACCCAGCACAACTGCTGATGAGGCGATTGTTAAAGATTCTCATCAGGAAGGTGAGCTAGTCTTAGCTATTGATGACGATAAAATTGTGCGCGAAATGCTAGACGTTTATCTGAGCAAAGTGGGTTATCAGGTTGTCATGGCAGCGAGTGGTGAAGAAGGTTTGAAATTGGCGAAAAAATTGCGTCCTAATACCATTATTTTGGACGTGATGATGCCTGGCATGGATGGCTGGGAAGTCTTGTCTAAACTCAAAGCCTCACCAGAGTTAGCACATATTCCCGTTATTATGTTAACTATGACAGAAGCGCAAGAAATCGGCTATTCCTTAGGTGCCGCCGAATACATGACAAAACCAGTCCCCAGAACTCAATTAATCAATGTATTGCGAAAGTATCGCACCGAAAAGCCCCCCCCAACTGTGATGGTGTTGGAAGATGATCAGCTAGGGCGTGAAATGGTGGTAGGCATGCTTAAACATGTTGGTTGGCAAGTCATTGATGCGGGAGACGGCGAGACTGCTCTGCAACTTTTAGAAAAACATCAGCCTGATTTGATTTTATCAGATTTGAATATGCCCGACATGAACGGATTTGAATTTATTACTCATCTGCGACAACACAAAAATTGCTCATCAACGCGGGTGGTTGTGGTGACTGCTAAGCTACTCACCACTGATGAAGAGCTATGGCTCAACGAGCATGTGGATGCTGTGTTTCAAAAGGGTACATACAGTTACAAAGAATTGCTTGCTAAACTTCGCCAATTATTGGTCTAATGAGGAATCCAAGATTTATCTTGGACTTATTTTATGAACAAAAAGCATAGTAAAAACAGTCAACGCTGGCTCAGAGAACACGCCTCAGATGTCTATGTCAAACAAGCCAATCTTGCCGGTTATCGTTCACGGGCGGTTTATAAACTCGCACAAATTGATAGCCGTGATCACTTATTTCGTCCCAACATGACGGTTATTGATTTAGGTGCCGCCCCCGGTGGTTGGTCACAATGGGTTACACAGCATTACCAAGTTCGATTGTTTGCCCTGGACATTTTGCCTATAGAACCTTTGCCCGGTGTGACCTTTATTCAGGGCGATTTTCGAGAGCAAATGGTGCTCGATGAATTGCACAATCAATTAGGTGAGCACAAAGCCGATCTTGTAATGTCTGACATGGCACCCAATATCAGCGGAGTAAAAGCCATTGATCAACCCCGTGCAATCTTATTGGCTGAATTAGCCAGAGATTTGGCACTTGAGGTGCTGGCTGCTCAAGGCTATTTTTTAACAAAAATATTTCAAGGGGAAGGTTTTGATGCTTATATTAAAGAGTTAAGAGCTAATTTTAAGCAAGTCAGGATCCGCAAACCTGATGCGTCGCGTTCACGATCATCTGAAGTCTATGTGCTGGCAAAAAAACCCCCCCCGTTTTAATTAATTATTAATAAAGAGGCACACATCCATGAATGACATGGCAAAAAATCTTTTATTATGGATTATAATCGCCATTGTTTTAATGATGGTATTCAATAATTTTGGTCCCCGAGTTCCAGCGCCCAAATCAATAGAATACTCAAAATTTATTACCGAGGTTCAAGAAGGCTTTGTCCGAGAGGTGGCTATTGAAGGACGCACCATTAAGTACACCACACAAAATGGTGAACATTTCGTCACCTATAATCCCGGAGATAGCGGCTTGATTGGTGACTTATTGAAGCATAACGTGACAATTATCTCACGTCCACCAGAACAGCAATCACTGCTCATGCAGATATTCATTTCCTGGTTTCCTATGCTGCTATTGTTTGGGATACTGATTTTCTTTATGCGCCAAATGCAAGGCGGAGGGCGCGGTGGTGCCTTATCATTCGGTAGAAGTCGTGCCCGCATGGTTGAAGAAGATCAGATCAAAATCACTTTTAACGATGTGGCTGGTGTTGATGAAGCCAAGGAAGAAGTCAATGAATTAGTTGACTTTTTACGCGATCCCGGTAAATTCCAAAATTTAGGCGGTAAAATTCCACGCGGCGTATTGATGGTAGGCTCACCCGGCACCGGTAAAACTTTGCTGGCAAAAGCCATCGCCGGTGAAGCGAAAGTACCCTTTTTCGCCATTTCTGGCTCTGATTTCGTCGAAATGTTTGTTGGTGTCGGTGCATCAAGGGTGCGCGATATGTTTGACCAAGCCAAGAAGCACGCGCCGTGCATTATTTTCATTGACGAAATTGATGCCGTTGGTCGCCATCGTGGTGCTGGCTTAGGCGGTGGGCATGATGAAAGAGAACAAACTCTCAACCAATTGTTGGTAGAAATGGATGGCTTTGAGGGCAGCGAAGGCGTGATTGTGATTGCTGCTACTAACCGCCCCGATGTCTTAGATCCTGCCTTATTGCGTCCGGGTCGTTTTGACCGTCAAGTGGTGGTGCCCTTGCCTGATATTCGTGGGCGTGAGCAAATTCTCAAAGTCCACATGCGAAAAGTGCCGATTGCTGATAATGTCAAACCAAGCTTGATTGCACGCGGTACGCCCGGCTTTTCTGGGGCAGATTTGGCTAACCTTGTCAACGAAGCCGCCTTATTTGCTGCCCGTTTCAACAAGCGATTGGTAGAAATGGAAGAATTTGAAAAAGCCAAGGACAAAATTATGATGGGCGCAGAGCGCAAGTCCCTGGTGATGAGTGAGGAAGAGAAAAAACTCACGGCTTATCACGAAGCCGGACACGCCATTGTTGGGCGTTTAGTGCCTAAACATGATCCTGTGTACAAAGTCACCATTATTCCAAGAGGACGTGCTTTAGGCGTGACAATGTTTTTACCCGAAACGGATCGCCTCAGTTATAGCAAAGTGTACTTAGAAAGCCAAATTTCCAGCATGTTTGGTGGGCGCATTGCTGAGGAACTGATTTTTGGGGGCGATTCCGTCACAACGGGAGCTAGTAATGACATTCAACGGGCCACAGAAATTGCCCGCAATATGGTCACAAAATGGGGCTTATCAGAGCGTTTAGGGCCGCTCACTTATGGTGAAGATGACAGCGAAGTGTTTTTAGGCCATTCCGTTACTCAACATAAAGTGGTCTCTGATGAGACAGCGCATGTGATTGATGAAGAAATACGCTTATTCATTGATCGCAATTACAGCCGTGCAGAAAACTTGCTCAAAGAGAATCTTGAGATTCTGCATTTAATGGCAGAATCCTTGCTCAAGTATGAAACCATAGAAAGTGAACAAATTGACGACATCATGGCTGGAAAGATACCCAAGCCACCAAAAGACTGGGACGAGAATGGCAAGCCTCCAAAGAAACCCAATACGGAAGAACAGAGTCTCGAAGATCAGTTGGATGATGCGATTAATGGGCAAGCTAGTTTACAGTAAACATTTATACTCTTAGTTCTACGTTTTTTTGACTTGAGATGTTGGAGTCCAAAGCTAAAGCTTTGGACTCCAAGTGCTTTTGAACTAAGAGTTATAGAAATCCTATTTCTTTAAGAAATAGGATTTCTTTGAAAGTTTTATAAACAGGAGAAAAATTAAAAATGGCAAACCAAACGTCTGAAGTGCTGGAAACATTTTTTGAGGAAACCATCCAAAAGATGGATCGGCAGTTTACGTCACATGAGTTTTTTTTGAAACTTGCCCACGCTCACCAAAATGAATATGTTGCCGCTTTGGCAAGTTACAGTAGCCCTTTTAAAGATTTGCATTATGATATCGTTAAACGACTGCGAAAATTGGACGGTAAACTGATCAGTTTACAGAAAACCGACTACCCAAGCAGGGATATTTTTGGTATTGCTTCAACAACGACGTTGTGGCGCAAAAAATAAACGACCATGCCAGCACTCAATGTTCCCCAAGTCATGGGAATTCTCAATGTGACCCCCGATTCCTTTTCGGACGGGGGTCATTTTTTTTATATGGACTCTGCCTTGAAACAAGCACGCAAAATGCTTGAAGAAGGGGCAGAGATTATCGACATCGGTGGAGAATCTACCCGCCCCGGCGCACAAGCTGTCTCAGTACAACAAGAACTTGATCGAGTCATCCCCGTCGTCGAAAAAATCCGCGCCGAATTTCCCATTTCAATATCAGTTGATACCAGCAAAGCCCAAGTCATGTCTGAAGCCATTGCCGTTGGCGCAGATATAATTAATGATGTCATGGCTTTACGTACTGAAGGCAGCTTAGCTGCCGTCGCTGCCTCAGAAACGGTGCAAGTCTGCCTGATGCACATGCAAGGTGAACCGCGCACCATGCAAAATAATCCCCATTATGATAATGTTGTTAATGACATCAAAACGTTTTTGCTAGAGCGAGTACAAGCCTGTTTAGAGGCGGGTATTGCCTCAAATCGTCTTTTGATAGATCCCGGTTTTGGCTTTGGTAAAACTGTGGCACATAATTTGCTATTAATGCAACGACTAGAGGTATTGACTGAACTGGATTATCCCGTCTTAGTGGGAGTATCTCGTAAGTCATTAATAGGTCATCTATTAAACAAAAGCGTGACAGAGCGTTTATATGGCGGATTAGCCTTAGCCGTTTTAGCGGTTAGCAAAGGTGCTAGAGTGATTCGCACCCACGATGTCGGGGCAACCGTTGATGCGCTGAAAATGACCCACGCGGTTTTGCAACAGTAACGAGGTTTAAAACGGTATTTCATTATGGAACAAAAACGTAAATATTTTGGCACAGATGGCATACGGGGCACTGTCGGAACGCCACCGATTACCCCTGACTTTGTTCTAAAATTAGGCTGGGCAGCCGGCCAAGTTTTGAAAAATGGTTCTAACAAAAATAAAATCCTGATAGGTAAAGATACCCGTATTTCCGGCTACATGTTTGAATCCGCCCTACAAGCCGGTTTATCGGCGGCAGGTATGGATATTGGTTTACTTGGTCCCATGCCAACGCCGGCGATTGCTTACTTAACACGGACTTTTCATGCCGTCGCTGGTATTGTTATCAGTGCCTCGCACAATCCATTTCAGGATAATGGCATAAAATTTTTCTCCAGCAAGGGGACTAAATTGCCCGATGATGTTGAACTGGCTATTGAAGCAAAAATGGAAGAAGCAATGCAAACGGTCGCCCCTGAAAAATTAGGCAAAGCGGTTCGTATTGAAGATGCCGCAGGCCGCTATATCGAATTTTGCAAAAGGACAATTCCCTTTGATCAGAGCTTCAAAGGCTTAAAAATAGTAGTCGATTGCGCTCACGGTGCGACTTACCATGTTGCGCCCAGTGTCTTTGAAGAATTGGGGGCAAGCGTTGAAACTATTGGCGCACAACCTAATGGATTAAACATCAATGCCGGTTATGGCGCCACCCAACCTCAAGCATTGCAAACCGCTGTTTTATATCAAAATGCCGATTTAGGCATTGCTTTAGATGGCGATGGTGATCGCGTACTCATGGTTGATGCCAAGGGCGAAATCCTTGATGGTGATGAACTATTATTCATACTAGCCCAAGCCCGTCATAAAACGGGCAATTTACGGAATGCCGTGGTTGGCACCGTGATGAGCAATTTAGGTCTCGAACAAGCACTTGAAAAACAAGGCATTTCATTTTCAAGAGCCAATGTGGGAGACCGCTATGTTTTAGAAATGCTACAAAAAAACGGTGGCAATTTAGGCGGAGAATCGTCAGGGCATATTATTTGTCTGGATCGCACCACGACGGGGGATGGCATTATCACCGCTTTACAAGTCTTAACAACGAGTCTCCAAACCGGTTTACCTTTACACGTCTTAAAAACGGGTATGCAAAAATGCCCCCAACGCATGATTAACGTGCAGATTACGCCCGGTTTAGATATACTCTCTCAAACTTCAGTGCAAAATGCAGTGCGTGAAGCAGAACAACAATTGAATAGTCAAGGGCGGGTGTTACTGCGTCCCAGTGGCACGGAGCCACTAATTCGAGTGATGGTTGAAGGTGTTGATTTGCAACAAGTCGAAACCGTTGCTCATGAGTTAGCGGAAGTCGTGAAAGCTGAAGTCAACGCTCAAGCCTGATGTTTGGTGCAAGGTACGCCTTGCACTCCTGTTATAAATGCTTATGACATCAAAAAAAAAACTGATAGAATATTTGTTGGCTTATGTCAGTACGCGAGCGGACAAAGCCACGAAGAGAGGTAAACTCTCCGACGCTGAATGGGAAGCGTTGTTGGACTTGGCGACTCAACAAGGTGTAGCACCTTTGCTTTACCACCGCTTGAGCAATGCAGGCACTCAAATGCCAGAGGCTGTACTGATAGCTTTACGCAAAGCCTATCACTCTAATATGTTCAAAAATGAACGATATTATCGGGAATTGTCTGAAGTCTTAAAGCAGTTAAAGCGTGCTGGTATGGATGTTATTGTGCTAAAGGGCGCGTATCTGGCAAAAACCGTTTATGAATTCGACACACTCAGAATCATTGGTGATATCGATTTACTGCTGAAAAAAGCCGATTTGGCTCAAGCTGAGAAAATACTTTTTTTGATGGGTTATGGTCCAACAGAACGTCCCAGTATCGAAGCACAATGTGTCAAGTCTCATCATTTAATCATTTTTGAAAAAAAAGGCGCGATTTCCATAGAGATTCATTGGACATTATCACCGCCCGTCTTGCCTTTCAATATCACAGTTGATATGTTATGGGAACAAGCCAGACCATTTACAGTAGGTGACATCCAAGTATTAAGTCTGTCTCCTGAAGATTTGTTATTCCATTTGTGTTTTCATACGGCTTATATGAACATGCTTTTTGGCATACGATTTTTAAGTGATATTAATAACACCATCCATTGTTACCAAAATCAAATCGATTGGGAATTATTATTTGATCGCGCCACTCAATGGAAAGCCGTCAAACCCCTTTATCTCGCGCTATATTTAGCTAAGGATTGGTTGGCAGCTGAGGTGCCGGAAAATGTATTGGCTCGATTTCAACCAGATGATTTTAATTTGGAAGTGCTTGCCAATGCCAAAGAAATGCTGACTGTCGATATTAATCATGCCTTACTGTCTCATAATTTGGCTGCGTTATGGATAAAGCCGTTTCGAGAGAAACTGTCGATTTTTTTGAAACATACTTTTCCACCGCCTGATGAGATCGCTAATATATATCATATCCCTGCCAATTCATTACGTGTATATTATTACTATCTGGTGCGCTTAGGATATCTTTTAGTTCGCTATCCTGCCAAGGTTTGGCGCATGTTACGCGGTGATAAAGAAATACACGCTTTAGCAACGCAAAATAATAGAATGACTCTGATAAAGGAATGGATGGAACCTAAATCCTAGAGTAAAATCTATTTTTCATATTCCACTATTTGCCATGAATATTATAGAATTAGAAAAACTGACCACTGAACTCGGTGCCTGTTTAAGTAAGCACGCTTGCTACTTAGTCACAGCAGAATCCTGTACAGGCGGCTGGATATCCGAAGCGGTGACAGCCATTGCCGGCAGTTCAGCTTGGTTTGACCGAGGATTTGTCACTTATTCTAACGCCGCTAAACAAGAAATATTAGACGTGCGCCCCCAAACTTTGGCAAAATATGGGGCAGTGAGTGAGCAAACCGTCTTAGAAATGGTCAACGGTGCCTTAGCACACAGTCAAGCCCAAGTCGGCGTAGCAATCAGTGGCATTGCAGGACCTAGCGGCGGGACTGCCGATAAACCTGTTGGCACTGTCTGGCTCGCCTACGCTTTTCCAAATAATATTTATGCACAATGTCATCATTTTAGCGGAGATCGTCGCCGCATTCGGGAGCAAGCAGTGATAACAGCTTTGCAAAGTTTATTGCATGGACTAGAATAATATGTCAACACAATGGGATATTGCCCAATCACGAACACTTTATAATCTTGAACATTGGAGCGATGGTTATTTTGATATTAACCCAAATGGCGAAGTAACAGTCTCTCCCATACCCGGACAAGCCGGTACTATCAATCTCCACGAATTAGCCCAAAGTTTTGCCACCCATGGCTTATCTCTGCCCGTCTTAGTACGCTTTCCCAACATTCTACATCATCGCGTCGAGCACATAAGCAACGCCTTTGCGACCGCCATGCAGCAAGAAGATTACCACGCCAACTATACGCCCGTTTATCCCATCAAAGTTAATCAGCAACATCATGTTGTTAAAGAAATTATGAGCGGAGGGCGGGTTGGCTTAGAGGCGGGCAGCAAATCAGAGATGATGGCCGTATTAGCACTCGCCCCCTCTGACGGCGGTCTCATCATTTGTAACGGCTATAAAGATCGTGAATACATACGCTTAGCCCTCATCGGTCAACAAATCGGCTTATGCCCCTATTTAGTGATTGAAAAAGTTTCCGAATTAAACCTGATTATTGAAGAATCGCGCAGCCTGAATCTGACTCCCCGCTTAGGAATGCGAGTGCGCTTAGCCGCCATCGGCAAGGGAAAATGGCAAAATACGGGGGGCGAAAAAGGAAAATTTGGGCTCTCAGCAGCACAAGTACTAGAAATCATTACCCAGCTCAAGGATGCCGAGTTATTAGACTCTCTACAATTAATGCACTTTCATATTGGCTCACAAATTTCCAATATCCGCGACATTCAAGGCGCACTACGCGAAGCGGCTCGTTATTATGCCGAATTACGCGCCATGGGCGCACCGATTCAGAATATTGATGTAGGTGGCGGTTTAGGGATTGACTATGAGGGTACACGCTCGCGGAATACTTGCTCAAGCAATTACACTGTCCAAGAATATGCCAATAATGTTGTACATGAATTTGGAGAAATTTGTAACAGCCTAGATTTGCCACAACCCAATATCATCACAGAATCGGGACGGGCAATGACGGCTCATCATGCTGTGTTGATTACCAACCTGATTGAGATTGAATCTGCACCCGGTATTGTGCAACCCAAGCCTGCCAGCGCCGATGAACCCGCCATTATTCAAGATTTATGGTATAACTTAACCCATCTCACGCAACGTTGCGCCCTAGAAGCCTATCATGATGCGGTGTACTGGCTCACTGAAGCCCATACAATGTTTACCCATGGCGTACTCAACCTCACACAACGCGCCCGCGTCGAACAGTTATATTATACCACCTGCCAGCAACTCCGCTCATTATTACAACAAACGCTCCCTCATTCTCGTGCCTACCGTGAAGTGCTTGATGAACTCAATGAAAAATTGGTGGACAAATATTTTTGTAATTTTTCCCTCTTTCAATCCGTGCCCGATGCCTGGGCAATTGACCAATTATTTCCAATTCTCCCCCTGCACCGCCTCAATGAATGTCCAGATCGTCGCGCCACTTTGCAAGATTTAACCTGCGATTCTGATGGTCAATTTCAATATTATGTCAACAGTGACGGAGTAGATACCAGTTTACCCGTACATCTACCGATCCCCGATGCGCCTTACCTACTAGGCATATTTTTAGTGGGTGCTTATCAGGAAATTTTAGGCGATATGCACAACTTATTTGGGGACACATACTCTGTCAATGTCCATATCAAGCCGGATGGCGATTATGAATTAGTGGCTCCCCTTGAAGGCGACACGGTGGAAACCATGCTAAACTACGTCAATTTTGAGACAGGATTTTTGCGGAATACATATCGTAAACGCTTACAAGCCGCCCCTTTAACAGCCGAGCAGCGACAATTGTATCTCCGCGAATTAGAGGCGGGATTGATAGGCTATACTTATTTAGAGAGGTGATTTGAACCTAAAAGCTCAAAATTATTTCACCGATTTCAAGTACGTTCCGTATAATAGACTTGTCCGTGAATAAAAAGTCAAAACCAGACCTGGCAGGTTAAAGCCAAACCTGCCAGGTCAAAATCAAAAGCCGTAGCAGTGTTGTGACTTTGACCTGGCAGGTTTTCTTTTCAACCTGCCAGGTCTGGTTTTGATTTTTTATTGACGGACAAGTATAATAAGGAAAAGGACAACGATGCACCCAAAACATGCTGAGATCATTGAAGAAATAGAAAACAGTCAAAAGACAGGCGTAGAACTCGAAATACTTGAAAAGGGAGAAGAGGATGTCCCCTCAATTCCCTGGGCACCGGAGCTTATTCGTGTTGATGCCAAAGCTTTTTCATTACGAAATATCCTTGATATGATTGATGACGGGGATTTGGAACTCGCGCCAGATTTCCAACGCCGTAATGTCTGGAGTCGTGGACAAAAATCGAGATTAATTGAGTCAGTCTTGCTGCGTATTCCACTACCCGCCTTCTATTTTTCAGCCGATGAAGATGGAAAAATGTTGGTTGTCGATGGACTCCAAAGGCTATCCGCTATCTACGATTTTGTGAAACGCAAGCCAAAAGACAGGCGTTCTTATAAATTGTTCAAACTCGAATATCTCCAAGCTGAAGTCGGCGGAAAATATTTTAAAGAGTTGGAGGGCACACGCTGGGCGAGACGTCTTTATTCAACACAAATTATTGCCAACATCGTCGATCCGCAGACACCTGATAAAGTGAAATTTGATATATTCAAAAGAATCAATACCGGCGGCAGCCCTCTGAATGCCCAAGAAATTCGTCACTGTATGAGCAAAGCACGCTCACAGAAATTTTTAAAGAAACTCGCTGCCTTAAAGGCATTCAATGATGCTACGGGTAACAACTTACGTGATCATATTAGAATGGTGGATCGTGAAGTCATCCTGCGTTTCTGTGCGTTTCGTCTCATTGAGAGCCTAGAAAAAGACTACGTGCATCATAACACCATGAATGCGTTTCTCACTGAAATTACTCGAAAAATAGATAATGAAGTCAGTCAGAAGGTATTAACAAAACTGGCTAAGGATTTTGAGCGAGCCATGTACAATGCTTTCCAATTATTTGGCAAACATACTTTCAGAAAATGGCCAAAAGGCACTGATAAAATCTATCCGATCAATCGTGCCTTGTTTGAGACTTGGGGGATTAGCCTGGTGGATTATGAGTGGCAAACTATTAAACCTTATAAAGCGGCTATCGTCAAAGCGGCGCGAGAGATGATGCTTAATGACAACGATTTTTTGTCTGCCATCAGCACTTCAACCAGTACCGCTAGTAAAATCGAACTTCGTTTTTTAAAAGTGAAAGGGATTCTTAAAGATGTGGGATTGTCTTGATATTAGACTTGTCCGTCAATAAAAAATCAAATCATCAAAACCAGACCTGGCATATCTGGTTTTGACTCGTCTAATAAATTCAGTTTAGCTATTTACGCAATAAAAATCCGTCCAACCGGACTATAAGAAATATTTCCACGATTATCAACCGCTTCAACAAAATAGCGAATATTACCCGTACCCGCTGGGAGTACTGTCTTATATTCTGTCGCAATTATTGCGGGATTTGTCCGCGAGGGATAGGTGCCACAATTTGTCATTTCAATTTTCATCTTTGATGTGCCGTAATGGAGTGTCACCCTTTTTACGCCCGATATATCGTACACAAATGTACGCACCGTGGCTTCAGAGGCTGCTTGAATCAATCCACCTTGCCCCCAATCCTTGCCACCCGGATTAGCTGGGCGCACCCAAGGTACAAAAATCGTGGGGCCTGTCAAATCATTAATTGATTTCAATAACTTATCGGCCATTTCTTTCGCTTTATTAGCCGCGTTAGTCACTTGTGCATCCCAAACATCTTGTCCTGTCCAATACCAATAGCAACTCGTTTCGGCGGCATAAAGAAGACGTTTTAAAGCCTCCATCAGTCCCCCATTCTGCCCGGCATCTTCAAGAGAATGTACCACATTCTGAAAAGCCGTTAATACCGCCCAACTGTTGAGATCAGGCGAATAGTCTTTTTCCAGCCATGAAAACCATTTAGTAAACTGCGGATCACCATTATCCGCGCCCGCCCACGATCCTGGCTCAACATGGACAGTATTTTTAGGATCAACCGGAAATTGATGGAGATAATCTTTAATAGTAATCAACTGAAAGCGAGGATCCGTTTGGCACATTTTTACTAAACGCCCCGTATTAGTCGTATAATAACTATCTGCGCCACCACCGTAATTGTCGCCGTCAGAATGTAGCACAAAAAAGGGCGGATGTTTGGGATCAAAAGCCTTGTTTTCGCAAATTCTATCATAAATCTGCCCCATCACCATTTCATACTGTAAAGCACCATAGCCACCGCGAGCATCTTCATTGCCCAGATAACGCTCTGCGGGGACGCCGATAATTTCATGGCGTTGTCCTTGATGGTCCTCATAATAAAGAATACAAGGCTTTAAGAGTTGCGGCGAAATTTTGCTGGCTGCCCAAATATTCTGAAGTTGTAACCAATCTGTGACTGGTGCATTTTCTTGATCAGCAGGATTGGGTGGCAGCATACCTTCGCCCGTGCCACCGTAAGGATAATCTTTGCAAGCGCGGAAATGGTGAATGGAATCGTAGAGTATGGCTTTGACACCCGCCTTTTTGAGTGCTGGAATCATGTGGGGATGAAAGGCGGTTTCGGGCGGGAACATCACATCACTGGCTTCTACGCCAAAAGTGTCGCGGATGATTTTTCGATGCCATTCGATTTGTCCCACGATGTCGCGGGCTGGTATCAGTGACATCAGAGGATGAAAAAAGCCAAAGGCGGTAAAATCAACGCGAGGATTGCCAAAAGCCGTTTTAGCTTGGGCGAGAGTACGGAGTTCTTGATTCCAATTAGCAAAGGCACCGTGTCCACGCCCTGTTTCGGCGCAACGATGAAGTTGTTCAATCAGTGATCCTGACCAACTGGTTGATAAGCCGGCATGAGATAAGCCTCCGTTGATATATTGCCAGACGGCGGCGGGAATAAAGTGCGTATAGGGACCAGCACGAGTGCCAAAAATGTCATCTTTTTCTCCATCCCAATAGTCTAAATCCGTCACATTATAATAGGGTTGGTGCATGTGCTTGTGGATGCCAAAGTAGATGACGGGCTGATTAGATTTTCCCAAGGTAATGGGCGGTATTTTTTCTACCGATTGCGTTGCTTGGTCTGTGATTTGGATTTCGCGGTGGAGTGTGTGCCAATCGTCGCTAGTGGCGGTGGCAAGTTCAGCGACACGACAGGCTTCGATTTGTAAATAGGCAGTGCCAGCGTGATAGGCTTCGGGCGGTACTTGGATATGATAATTGCCTTTGCCTTTGTCAATGACATGCTGTTCCTTAACAATCCATTCCCAGCCGTCATTGTGACGTACAATGACTTGTGCGAATGGAACATTACCGTTAGCCGTCATAATGACGGTAAAGCCTTTGCCGACTTCTGCGGTTTTGGGTAAGTCTATTTTTTCAATGTTTGTGAAGATCATATTAATATAGGTTAAAATGGCAGATTAAGGAGTCCAAGATTTATCTTGGAGGTCTCCTTTTATTGAGATTATGATAACAAGAAGATACCATGACTATCTATTTTTATTCAAGCCACGACGAATACTCTGAATTTTCAAACTTTTCGAGACATGGCTTTACTTTAGACGATAAATATTGGCCAACTGTTGAACACTATTTTCAAGCCAAAAAATTTCCCGGACATCCACAAGAAGAACGTATCCGTAGTGCGCCCACGCCTAGTAAAGCGAAACAATTGGGTCGTAGTCGAACGAGCCCGTTACGCGCTGATTGGGAAAAAGTCAAGGATGATATTATGAGGCAAGCCGTTTTGGCCAAATTTCGTGCCCATGACGATCTTAAAAAACGCTTACTTGAAACGGGCAATGAGAAATTAGTTGAAAATGCGCCTATGGATTATTATTGGGGCTGCGGGCAGGATGGCAGTGGCAAGAATATGTTGGGCAAAATTTTGATGGAAACACGGAAAATTCTCCGTTAAAAATAGGGACGTCCAAGATCAATCTTGGACTCCTTTTCTTTTAAATTTGTTCATGAATGTCACTTGTAGAACACAGATTTTCTCCCACCAGTTCGCCTAGTTTTCGGTAGGACTCAAATTGATCCTCGTTAAAAAACTGATCGGCAGTCGTTTCGTCAGGAAAGCGGGCGTTTTTGCGCCGATAAGCCAGCAAATCTTCAGGCTCATCTCCCTTCATCGTCGTCTTAATATAAAACAATGTGCCGCGCTCATTATCGGGATAGTATATGGTTCCTTTGACGTAGTATGCTTTGCTGTTCTTATCTTGGTTTGGGCGTAACAAAGTCATGTCCATGTCAATATTGATCCCTAAATCAATACGGGCTTTGCGTTGCAGATTAGCTAAATCTTCCATTTTAAATTTGGGATCAGCCCCCGCATCTGAGGCGATAATCAGATGGCAACGGCGTTTGAGCAAGGGATAAATACCGAGATTTTCATGATGTCCACCGTCAGATAAATTAAGCAGTGCATCATTTTCCATGCTCTTATGGAAAAGTTCCTTATATAAATAAAAAGGCCAAAGGATTATTTGAGGTGACAGTTTGCGGTTTGGATTTGGCATCCAAAGATTCAAACGGATGTTAAGCAAAGTCATCAAAACACTTTTAATGGGATTTGTCTGAGTACCCATTTCGGGACTGACTGCCGCGCCTGAAAGTGCCATCGTCGTAGCCAGTTCCGTTTTGCCGTCGTTATAGTTTTCCGTGTTTCGGTATCCGGTAGATTCTGCACCGCAATAGTATTTTGAAAAAATAAAAAAGTCCGCACCCCGTCCCTTTATTTCACGGTTCTTTGAATGGGGGACATTCAGAGTGGCATTAATCAGATGATAAGGGCCATTGTGATGTTGATGGAGGTCCTTCATTTTTATGGAATCATCAGGCTCAATCTTCGTTTGCTCGTCATTTCGTTTGAACAGATAAGTGTTGCTGAGGCGATCACGATAGAAATAATGCAGGGAATTGCGATTAAGATTGACAAACAGACTGATTATCAGCAGTACCATGGCAATAATACCAATCACTGTAAAAAGAGTATTTTCTTTAAAAAACCAATTAACAACTTCATCCAGATAAATTAATAACCAGACAGATGGGATGAGAAATAGAACGAGCAAGGCAACGCTCATTATTATTCTTAGGAATTTTTGCAGGAATTTATCGTTGTAATGGATAAAAGGCCCTACAATAACTACCAATAGGGAAGCCGCTAAGATGTAGAGAATAAAAATGCTATTAACTTCAAAAAAAAACCACAAATAGGAGACAAATTGAATTAGCAAGATGGCAATAACCAGGAAGTTCACAATAGCCGTCCGATTCGCTATTCGTTTGCCATGTCGGATGCGCGACTTATATGAGGTAGAGCCAAGTGGCCATACCAGACGGAAAAAACGTATAGCCACGATCCATATTGCAAATGCAACGGCCACCACTATCATTATATTTCGTACAGCCAGATCGTCTAAAAACAAGCCAATCAATACAATCAATAGGATAAAAGCAAGGGGCATTGTACTCATCAGCACAAATCCAGAAACCGTCGTCCCTATCATGTGCCAAGTATCCTGACTGAAGATTCCGCCGGCACCTAAGTAGTTCTTAGTCTCACGCAGATAGTTCACTTCGGCGCGTTCCTCTAATTTACCATCAGGCTGGTTACTTAGAGGGAAATTCTCTGGTTTTGTTGAGGCTTCGGGGGCGTTTGCCAGCAGGGCACTCAGGCATGAGCCGATATAGCCTCCGCCGGAGACTGTGGATAGATAATCGCAGTATTGCAGAATTTTGTTTTTAGCCAGGGATTGCAAGAGTCCAAGGTTGAAAGTTGCGGAACGGACACCTCCGCCGGATAATGCTAGTCCGACTAAACCCGCTTGAGTGCTGGCTTTGATATTCAGAGACGGTGCGTCTTCACTTTCTCCAGAGAACAATTTATAAAGCCATGATTTAAAACGTCTAAAGACATTTTTTTTAACTTCGTGCTGCCTGTCTTTAACTGATTTGTCTCTCTGCGTCTTGATTGCTTGGCGCACATTTTCCAATTCAGTCTCAACGGCTTTTGAGATCAAGCCCATCTCATCGCGCCGTTTTTTCACATAATCGAGTTCGGCTAAATAAACATCGGCAAAAGTGCGCGTGTATTTAGGGGGCATAATGTCTCCTTATTGCTCAAGACGAATTTTGCTAGAATTTAGGACGCTTAATTCAGTTGAACTGGGTGGTTTTTCTTGGCTCGCATGACCATAAAAGGTACCTACACTTTTACCTTGTGGATTTGCAGGCTCAATACGCCAAGAGCCAAAATCTCCAAACCAGACACCGGTACTGCTATCATCCCAAATGAACTGACCAATCCTGCCTTGGGTTGTGAGTTCTTCACGGACACATCTGATTTCATTTGTACTTGGTGTCCTATAATTAGGTGTCACGACGATACCCAAACATTTGTACCCTTGTGGGGGTACGGGCTGCCAAAATGCACCATCAAGTATAGCACCAGAGCCAAAATCTGCCCAGATTTTCTCATAACGAGATGGGCGTGTTAGGGCAGGCTTGTCACCAGAATAATTTTCATTTTCTTTAACAACAACACTGAATCCGTCAGGAGTGCCATAGTTTCCCTGTCCATAATGGCCAAGAATATGGTAACCGGGAGGCGCAATTGGTTTATAATATGCCCCTTCGTGTTCTCCACCACTGCCACGCGCACTCCAAATCAAAGTAAATTGATGGACTTCTTTGAAAAGAAGGGGCGGCTCTTGCGCCGCAATCAATGTGGTTGTTGCCAAAAAAGTAGCGAATATAATGCGTTGATATGTTTTCATTTGTCCTCCACATAAATAAAAGGTAGGCGATAAATCGCCTACTACGAACTCTAAACTAACCCCTCAAACGGTTCCACCAGCACCTCGCTACCCGCCGCCACATTGCCAGATTCTACCGGCAAAATAATAAAACAATTCGCCTGACTCATCGAACGGAGGATGCCAGAGCCTTGCTTACCAGTAGAGCGCACCACTAAACGACCTTCTTCATCCCTTTCCAAAATGCCGCGTTGAAAATCCATGCGCCCAGCGCGTTTTTTCAGAGAAGAAACACAGGGAACTGTCACCCGAGTCTGCACCACATGCTTTTGTCCCATCATACGCTGCAAAGCCGGTTGCACAAACTGATAAAACGTCACCATCGCCGACACCGGATTGCCGGGCAAACCAAAAAAAACCGCCTCTTGGATTTTGCCAAAAGTCAAAGGTTTCCCCGGTTTCATCGCCACTTTCCAAAAATTCACTTCACCAATACGGCGTAGCGTATCCGTCACATAATCCGCATCTCCCACAGAAACGCCGCCCGACGTAATAATCGCATCATTGCCCTTTGCCGCTGATAGAAAAGCATTTTCGACATCTTCAGGCTTATCATGCACCACCCCCATATCAATAAATTCAACCCCTAAGCGAGTCAACATACCATATAAAGTATAACGATTACTATCATAAATTTGACCCGGCTGTAGCACTTCACCAACGGCACATAATTCATCACCCGTTGAAAAAAAAGCCACCCGTAAGCGACGAAAAATTTTAACTTCGGGAATACCCAATGAGGCCAATAAACCAATATCCGCTGGCGACAAACGCTTACCCGCTTTTAAAACGGTTTCACCCAGACGCATATCTTCGCCAAGCGGACGGACATTTTGTCCCGTTTTATGTCCCGTACCGATAGTGATGACATCGCCATCTCGCTCAACATGCTCTTGCATGATCACAGTATCAGTCCCATTAGGTATCACAGCCCCCGTGAATATTCTCGCGCATTGTCCCGCTTCAACCGTTCCCATATAAGGCTGCCCTGCGAAAGAAGTCCCAACCATTGACAATTGGACTTTACCCTCTAAATCCGCGCCACGCACCGCATAACCGTCCATGGCCGAATTTTCATGCGGCGGCACATTAATTTTTGAGAGCACATCTTCAGCTAAAATTCTGCCTAATGCACTGCGAATTGTCACTTGCTCTTTAGCGCCTATAGCTTGTAAATCTTGCTCAATGCGCTCTAATGCTTGTTCGACTGATAGAGAATTTGGATCGTAATCATCACAACATGAATTTTTCATAGTCTAAATATCCCTCAACAACTCATTCAACCCCACTTTCCCCCGCGTTTTTTCATCCACTTGCTTAACAATCACCGCACAATAAAGGGAATATTTTCCATCCTGCGATGGCAAATTGCCTGACACAACCACAGCGCCAGGCGGAATATAACCATAACTCACTTCACCCGTGCTGCGATTATAGATTTTGGTACTTTGCCCAATATACACCCCCATCGAAATCACAGCCCCCTCACCAACAACCACCCCCTCAACAATTTCTGAACGGGCACCAATAAAACAATTATCCTCAATAATCGTCGGACCAGCCTGTATCGGCTCCAAAACGCCACCGATTCCCACGCCGCCCGACAAATGTACATTTTTACCAATTTGGGCACAAGAGCCAACAGTCGCCCACGTATCCACCATCGTACCACTATCCACATAAGCCCCGATATTCACATAAGAAGGCATCAACACCACGCCCGGCGCAACATAAGCACCTTTACGGACACTGGCAGGCGGTACCACGCGCACGCCTTGCTCACGAAAATCACGCGAACTGACATCAGCATACTTGGATGCCACTTTGTCATAATAATTAGTAAAACCGCCTTTAATAAAAGCATTTTCTTCAAGGCGAAACGATAATAAAACTGCTTTTTTAATCCATTGATTGACGACCCATTTGTCTTGTTGTTTTTCGGCAACACGCAAACGCCCTTGATCAAGTAAATCAAGCGTTTCAGTCACAGCCTCTTTAATATCGTGACTGACATTCTGTGGATTCAAATCAGCACGACTTTCAAAAGCCGCCTCAATAATATTTTGTAAATTATTCATATATTTATCTTATACGATTAATAAAACGACGCATACGCTGAGCCGCATCAACACACTGCTCTAAAGGCGCAACTAAAGCGATACGAATGCGATTTTGCCCTGGATTCACACCATCCGCCATCCGTGACAAAAAGCGACCAGGTAACACCGTCACATTTTCTTGCAAAAATAATTCACGCGCAAATTGATCATCAGCAATCGGCGTTTCAGGCCACAAATAAAAACCAGCCGGTGGACGCTCAACCGACATGACAGGACTGAGAATATCCATCACAGCCTCATATTTTTGTCGATATAAATCACGATTTGTTTGCACATGACTTTCATCCCCCCAAGCGGCAATACTTGCAGCTTGCACAGCTAAAGACATAGCACAACCGTGATAAGTGCGATAAAGTAAAAATTGGCGCATAATCTCAGCATCGCCCGCCACAAAACCAGATCGCAAACCAGGCGCATTAGAGCGTTTGGAAAGACTGTGAAATACCACACAGCGCCGATAATCCAATCGCCCCAAAGCAGCACAAGCCTGTAATAATCCCACTGGCGGCTGCCTTTCATCGCTATAAATTTCAGAATAACACTCATCAGCCGCGATGATAAAATTATACTCATCAGCACGATCAATCAAACTTTGCAAAGTAGACATACTTAATACAGTGCCAGTGGGATTATTGGGAGAACAAATATACAACAATTGGCAATCTGCCCAAACCGCCTCCGGTATATGATCCATATCTAAAGAATTGAGATAAAAAGGTTTTGCACCAGCCAACAAAGCAGCCCCCTCATAAATTTGATAAAATGGATTAGGCATTAATACCAAAGGGTTAGCCGTTTGACGATTAATCACAGCCTGTGCAAAAGAAAACAAAGCTTCACGAGTGCCATTGACGGGTAAAATATGTCTATCAGGTGAGAGACTATCAAGTGGGAGATCAAAACGATGTATTAGCCAATGTGCTATACTCCGACGCAAAGCCAGCCCACCTTGAGTCGTCGGATATTTTTTAAGCCCCTGAGCCGTATCCATGGCATTAACGATAAAATCAGGCGTGGCATGTTGCGGCTCACCTAAAGAGAGATTTATCGGACTTAGCTGCGATGGCACACAATTTTTTTTGAGTTGAGCTAATTTTTCAAAAGGATAAGGTTGTAATAAATTAAGATCAGGATTCATAATCGCACATTTGCTAGGAGTCCAAGATTTATCTTGGACTTATTGGTTGCTACTTAAGCATCAATCCACTACACTATTAAAACAGATATGACAGATATGATAAATATTTTTATAAGGTTAAAAGAACTTTTAGTTAGGTACGTTTTTATAGAGAAAGTGGCTTAAGAATAAATAAATGTGTGTCTCAAACTAGAGTAGTTAAACCCTCCTAGTTTTTTTTATTTAATTAAAAAGTGGGCCTTGTGCCCATTTTTTTATTTTTTTTAGAGACATTGATTAACTTATCAATCAGAAAAGTGGAAAATTATTTTGTTAGATAAAGAATTACAAAAATTGCTCGCTCCCGTTGTCACGGCATTAGGCTATGAATTAGTAGGCGTAGTACGTCTCTCGCAAGGGGGACATAAAGTCATTTTGCGTATCTATATCGATCATGCAGACGGGATTAGTTTGGACGATTGTAAACAAGTGAGTCATCAGGTGAGCGGAGTATTGGATGTCCAAAATCCTATACAGGGTCATTATACCTTAGAGATTTCTTCCCCTGGATTGGATCGACCCTTGTTTAGCATAGAGCATTTTATACGCTTTGTAGGTCATAAAGTCAAAGTACAGATGGCTCGCCCCTTAAAGGCACGACGCAATTTTATGGGGCTATTGCAACGAGTAGAAGATCGTAACGTGATAGTGGTAGCGGACGGTAAAGAATATAACCTACCTTATGATCAGATAGAGAACGCACACATTGTACCTGACTGAAAAAAAATAAATAAAATACAATAAACGGTTCGATAGGGGTGGTGACGATGAATAAACAAATTCTTTTGGTCGTAGATGTGGTCTCTAACGAAAAAGGCGTGAGCAAGGAAGTTATTTTTAATGCCTTGGAATGTGCGATCGCGAGTGCCACAAAAAAACATTATAACAATGAAATCGAAGTCCGTACAGAGATTGATCGGCGCATGGGTGATTATACTGCTTTTCGTCGTTGGGAAGTGGTTGACGATGACAGTGTGGAATTTCCCGAAGCCCAGATTAGCCTAACAGAGGCGACAAAAGAGAATTCTGAGATAACGATAGGAGAATGGATTGAAAAACCGATCACTTCGGTGAACTTTGACCGGATTGGTGCCCAAACGGCTAAACAAGTGATAGTCCAAAAAATTCGCGAAGCGGAACGGGCACAAATTGTTGAAGCTTATAAAGAACGGCAAGGAGAATTGGTCAGTGGGCTTGTCAAACGCACCGAACGTGGCAATGTGATTCTTGATTTAGGGGGCAATGCAGAGGCACTTATTCCGCGTGAAAAAATGATTCCCCGTGAGACAGTACGTCCTGGAGATCGTCTGCGTGGTTATTTACAAGAAGTACGCTCTGAACAGCGTGGACCACAATTATTCCTCAGTCGCACGACACCGGAATTATTGATGAAATTATTTATTATGGAAGTGCCTGAAATTGGAGAAAATTTCCTAGAAATCATGAACGCAGCCCGCGATCCCGGATTGCGTGCAAAACTGGCTGTGAAAACTAAAGATCCCCGTATTGATCCAGTCGGCGCTTGTGTTGGTATGCGTGGATCACGAGTACATGCGATCTCAAATGAGCTGGCGGGCGAAAAGGTAGATATTATCGTCTGGGATGAAAATCCCGCACAATTTGTGATGAATGCGATGGCACCAGCGGAAGTCGTCTCTATCGTTGTTGATGAAGAAACGCATAGCATGGATGTTGCAGTACGCGAAGAACAATTATCTAAAGCAATAGGGCGTAATGGACAAAATGTGCGCCTTGCCAGCGATTTGACAGGTTGGACATTAAATGTCATGACAGAATCTGAAGCAACGGAAAAGCATCAAGCTGAAACCAATGCAATGCAAGAACTGTTTATCAAAGAATTGGATATTGACGAAGAGATAGCGAGCGTTTTAGTGCAAGAAGGTTTTTCCACACTTGAAGAAGTGGCTTATGTTCCGCTCAATGAAATGCGTGAAATTAAGGAATTTGATGATGAACTGGTTAAGAAATTGCGTACTCGTGCTAAGGATATCCTGCTAACACGCGCCATTGCCAGTGAAGAAACATTAAACGAGGAGGTGCCAACTGAAGATTTGCGTAGCCTTGCGGGTATGAATGATGAATGGGCGCAGGTGCTTGCCAAACGTGGAATTATGAATGTGGCAGAATTAGCAGATCAATCAGTAGAAGATTTGAAAAGCATTGAAGGTATGAATGAAGCACAGGCAGGGCAATTAATTATGACCGCCCGTGCATCTTAGAATTAGTTATCAGTTATCAGTGGACAGTTATCAGTGAACAGTTTCTCAGTTATCAAATAATTAGTAATAACTGTTTTCTGATAACGGAAAACTGATAACTGATAACTTGTAACTGAACACTGATAACTGAGAACTTAAAACTGAAAGAATGGCTGAAGTAACCATAAGAAAATTTGCTGATGATGTAAAAATTCCTATTGATCGTTTGTTAGGGCAATTAGGAGATGCAGGGCTCTCAGCCAAAGGTGCTGATGACAATATTAGTGAGACTGAAAAAAGACGCTTGTTGAATCATCTGCGCAAGATTCGTGGTCAAAACACTGACAAATCAATTACTATCAAGCGTAAAACCGTCAGTGAAATCAAAGTGCCTAATGCTCAAGGGCGTGCTAAAACCGTGCAAGTTGAGGTGAGAAAAAAACGCACCTATGTCAAAAAGCGCCGTGTTGTTGAAGGTCAGCGTGTCAATAAGGAAGGTGAGCGTCAGCAACCTAAGACGGGAGAAGGCGCACAAACAACTGCTGTTCCAGCAGGACAAAAAGCAGGACAAAAAGCAGGACGTGAGAGAAACTTTCGAGGAAAAGGACGGGGTCGCAGCTCACATAAAACTGAAGCTGAAAAGCAGCAACAGCCCAATAGGAAAAATCGTCCTGAGAGTGACATTAAGAACAAAAAGCCTGAGCCCACAGCCTCAGAGCGCACGACGACAGCCAAGGATACTGGTGGTGCTACCCAAAAACCGAGAAAGCGTCATACAAACGACGCCAAACGTCCTGGTGAGGCTGTACGTCAAGCGCAGAAACCACGTCGGGCTGAGAAGAGGCCGGGTGAACGCCCAAAGGAGGGGGAAAATCCGCCGCGTAAAAGACGTAGACGTAGGAGAAAAACGGAGGCCGTCACAAGCTATTCTGGCGCTCAAAATCGCAATGCCGCAGCGACGGACAAAGGCAAGTCTAGCAAGAGGCATGAACGAGGGCAGGAAGAGGAGCATAAAAAGTCTAAAAATAAACAGAAGCGGGCACCTGAAAAACCGAAGCATGGTGCATTTAGCCGGCCTACTAGCCCGATTGTGCGCGAAGTGAGTTTACCAGAAAGCCTGACGGTTATGGAACTGGCGCAGAAAATGTCCATCAAATCTGCTGAACTCATTAAGAGCATGATGAAAATGGGTACCATGGTAACAATCAACCAGCGGATTGATCAGGAAACCGCCGCCATTATTGTCGATGAAATGGGGCATACGCCTAAATTGTTGCAAGAGAATGAGATTGAATCTGGGCTCATCCAAACGGGTCAGCAAACAGGTGAACGAGTTCATCGTGCTCCTGTGGTCACGATCATGGGGCATGTTGATCATGGTAAAACCTCTTTACTTGACTATATTCGCCGGACTAAGGTGGCGGATGGTGAAGCGGGTGGTATTACGCAGCATATTGGTGCTTACCATGTGGATACGCCCAAGGGCACTGTTAGCTTTTTAGATACGCCTGGACACGCGGCATTTACGGCCATGCGGGCGCGCGGTGCAAAAGTGACAGATATTGTCGTCTTAGTGGTGGCGGCTGATGATGGTGTCATGCCACAAACGATTGAAGCGATACAACATGCTAAGGCGGCTGAGGTCCCACTCCTGGTGGCGGTCAATAAAATTGATAAACCAGAAGCGGACCCAGAACGGGTTAAACAGGAATTAGTGGCTAAAGAAGTTGTCCCCGAAGATTGGGGCGGTGATACGATGTTTGTGCATGTTTCCGCGAAAACGGGGGAAGGTATTGATGAGTTGCTCGATTCCATTTTATTGCAAGCCGAAGTCTTGGAATTGACCACGGTTGCTGAGGGCACAGCCACTGGCGTTATCCTCGAATCGCGCTTAGATAAAGGACGTGGCGTGGTAGCCAGTTTGCTTGTTCAAAGTGGCAGATTGAAAAAAGGTGATATTCTCTTAGCAGGCAAGGAATATGGTCGTGTGCGGGCGATGTTGGATGAAACCGGCAAGCCTATCAAAGAGGCAGGACCCTCAATTCCTGTTGAAGTGTTAGGACTGTCTGGTATCCCCAATGCGGGTGATGAAGCCATCGTGGTATCCGATGAACGTAAAGCGCGGGAAATTGCTTTATTTAGGCAAGGAAAATATCGTGAAGTCAGATTGGCGCGTCAGCATGCGATAAAACTGGAAAATATGTTTTCGCAGTTTCAAACGGGTCAGATCAACACACTCAATATTCTGCTGAAAGCAGATGTGGATGGCTCACTAGAAGCCTTGCGTGAAGCTTTGCTTAAGCTTTCAAATGATGAAGTCAAAGTCAATCTGGTTGCCAGTGGCGTTGGTGGCATTACTGAATCGGATGTCAATTTAGCGGTGGCTTCCAATGCGATTTTGATGGGCTTTAATGTGCGAGCCAATGCCAATGCGAAACACTTGATTAATGAAGAAAAGGTTGATTTACACTATTATAGTGTTATTTATGAAGCCATAGATGAGGTTAAAAAAGCCCTCAGTGGAATGCTCGCGCCAGAAATCAAAGAGGAGATTGTTGGTTTAGCGGAAGTACGGGAAGTTTTCCGCTCTCCCAAATTTGGATTGGTTGCGGGTTGTCTGGTAACAGATGGTGTTGTCAAACGCCATAATCCCATCCGCGTCTTGCGCGACAATGTGGTTATTTTTGAAGGCGAATTGGACTCGCTGCGCCGCTTTAAAGATGATGCTTTGGAAGTCAAAGCCGGGATAGAATGTGGTATTGGTGTGAAAAACTACAGTGATGTCAAGGTTAATGACCAAATTGAAATTTATGAAATACGAACAATAGCACGGACAATTTAACAGTCTAATGAAAGAATTCAAGCGTACCCAACGTGTCAGTGAACAAGTCAGGCGTGAGTTAGCTGATATCATCCGTAGAGAAATCAGTCATCCTGATTTAGGAATGCTCACAGTGACTGGGGTAGATATATCACCCGATTTGAAATCAGCGCGTGTCTATGTGACGGCTCTGGGCGGTACCTTGAATGTTAAACAAACAGAGCAGTACCTCAACGACGCTGCCGGGCATTTGCGCTATCACTTGTCCCAACGCTTAAGCATGATGCGTACAACGCCATGCTTGCAATTTGTTTATGACTCTTCAGTTGAGTATGGGAGCCGCCTGTCGGCGTTAATTGATTCTGTAAGAACGGACCGTTGATAAGAAAGACATGCCTAGACGAACAGGACGCAATGTACATGGCATTTTATTGCTAAACAAGCCAAAAGGCATCAGTTCTAATGCTGCTTTGCAGCGCGTCAAACGCCTGTTTCAAGCACGTAAGGCTGGACATACGGGTAGCCTAGACAACCTAGCGACTGGCTTATTGCCTCTCTGTTTAGGCGAGGCGACCAAATTATCAAGTTTTCTGCTGGATGCTGATAAATATTACCAAGCAGAATTTACCCTTGGCGCGGTGACAAGCACTGGGGATGCTGAAGGCGAAATTTTGCAAACTCGCCCTGTCATTGATATTAACAGAAAAAAAATTGATACAGTCATTCAAGCATTTACTGGCGAAATTCAACAAGTGCCTCCAATGTATTCTGCCATTAAACACCAAGGACAGGCACTTTACAAATTAGCCCGTCAAGGTAAAGTCGTGGATCGTCAAGCTCGCACCCTGATGATTCACAGTTTTACAGTAGTAGACTGGGTTGAAAACCGCCTTTCTGTCAAAGTACATTGTTCCAAAGGTACTTATATCCGTACTTTGGCGGAAGACGTTGGCGAAGCCCTGGGATGTGGTGCATACGTCAGTGCGCTGCATCGTTTTGGGGTGGGAAATTATCAAGATATGCTTGATTTTGATACACTAGAACGCTATGCCCAAGAAGGTTTTGAAGCCTTAGATAGCTTGCTCATGCCAATGCACACAATACTTGAACACTGGCCCGAAGTTTGCTTGACAGCAGACCTAGCCTACTATGTGCAACAAGGACAAGCTGTACAAATACCCAATTCACCAACGAGTGGTTGGGTTAAAATATTTACTGACGATGCCCGCTTTTTAGGGATTGGTGAAATTTTAGATGATGGACGTATTGCCCCTCGGCGGTTAGTTCATTTTTAATTAAGGAGTATTATATACATGTCTTTGAGTGCAGACACTAAAGCCCAATTGTTGAAAGAATATCAACGTTCCCCCAACGATACTGGCTCAACAGAAGTCCAAGTTGCCCTGTTGACAGCCAATATCGCTAGCCTTTCGGAACATTTTAAAACGCATAAAAAAGATAATCATGGACGTCGTGGTTTGATTACAATGGTTAACCAGCGTCGGCGTTTGCTGGCTTATCTTAAAGGAAAAGATGTAAGCCGCTATCAAAATTTGATTAGCAGATTAGGTCTACGCCATTAATAAGTTGTCAGTAGACATTTCTCGTTCCCACGCTCAGCGTGGGAATGCCTGAACGCAACGCTCTGCGTTGCAGGACGCGGAGCGTCCTTGAAGGCATTCCCACGCTGAGCGTGGGAACGAGAAAAACTGTTGATAACTGAACACTGAACACTGATAACTGAAAATGAGCTCTCATAAAAAGACATTTCAATACGGTCAACACAACGTCACCCTTGAAACCGGTGAAATTGCCCGTCAAGCCGATGGTGCAGTGATAGTTAGCATGGGAGAGACGGTGGTTCTAGTTACCGTCGTTGGTAACAAAGAAGCAAATCCCGAAAAAGATTTTTTCCCTCTCACGGTAGATTACCAAGAACGCTCTTATGCCGCCGGCAGAATTCCAGGGAGCTTTTTCAAACGTGAAGGTCGTCCCTCTGAAAGTGAAACTCTCACTTCACGCCTTATTGATCGCCCATTACGCCCACTTTTTCCCGATGGTTTTACCAATGAAGTGCAAGTGATTGCCACTGTGATGTCCTTAGAGCCAGAAATTGCGCCCGATATTCCCGCTCTCATTGGTGCCTCTGCTACTCTCGCTATTTCTGGTTTACCCTTTAATGGTCCCTTGGGTGCTGCGCGAATCGGTTATCTTAATGGAGATTATGTACTCAACCCCACTTCAAAACAATTGAAGGAATCTGATTTAGATCTCGTCGTTGCCGGTACCAAAAGTGCCGTACTCATGGTTGAGTCTGAAGCCAAAGAACTCAGCGAAGAAACTATGTTAGGGGCGGTACTGTTTGGGCATCAACAAATGCAAGTCGTTATTGATGCTATCCAAAAATTGGCTGATGCAACCGCAAAACCCCGTTGGGATTGGAAACCAAAACCGGTTGATGAAAAATTAACTCAACAAGTCAAAGAATTAGCGGCGCAACGGCTAGCAGAAGGCTATCAGATTCAGGACAAACTTGAACGCCGTGAAACGGTCACCGGGATTTGTAAAGAAATTGCGACACAATTGTCTGGCTTAGAATCGGAAGAATGGTCTGAAAATCAAGTCTATCGTGTATTAGAAACGCTTGAAAAGAAGATTGTACGGGGAACTATCATTGCTGGAAATGCGCGTATTGATGGACGCGATACCCGCACCGTGCGTCCTATCACCGTTCGTACCAAGGTACTACCACGCACACATGGTTCTGCCCTTTTTACACGCGGCGAAACACAAGCACTCGTTCTGACCACTTTAGGCACTGAGCGCGATGCCCAAGTTATTGATGCGCTAGAAGGGGAATATAAAGAAAATTTCTTGTTGCATTACAACTTTCCACCCTATTGTGTTGGCGAAACGGGGCGGGTAGGTTCACCTAAACGGCGTGAATTGGGTCACGGACGCTTAGCGCGGCGCGGCGTACAAGCGGTGATGCCTACAAAAGAAGTTTTTCCTTATTCCATCCGCATCGTGTCAGAAATTACAGAATCTAACGGTTCTAGTTCAATGGCTACTGTTTGCGGTGCCAGTCTTGCTTTGATGGATGCGGGTGTACCGATTAAAGCCCCCGTTGCTGGGATTGCGATGGGACTGATCAAGGAAGGCGAACAATTTGTCGTTTTGAGTGACATCATGGGTGATGAAGATCACCTTGGCGATATGGATTTTAAAGTGGCGGGTAGCAGTCAGGGTATCACTGCCCTACAAATGGATATTAAAATTGATGGCATTACTCGTGAAATCATGGAAACCGCCCTCGCGCAAGCCAAAGAGGGGCGTTTACATATTTTAAGTGTGATGAATCAAGCACTTGCTATCCCCCGTCAAGACATGTCAAAACATGCGCCGCGCATTATCACTTTCCAAATTAAACCTAACAAAATTCGCGATGTCATTGGCAAAGGTGGTGCCACCATTCGCGCCCTGACGGAAGAAACGGGTGCGATGGTAGATATCAACGATGAGGGGGTGGTGAAAATTGCCTCTGTCGATTTGTTGGCAGGAGAAGAAGCTCGCCGTCGCATTGAAATGATTACGGCTGAAATTGAAGTTGGTAAGATTTATGAGGGTAAAGTCGCAAAAATAATGGATTTTGGTGCCTTTGTGACGATTCTGCCGGGTAAAGATGGTTTAGTCCACATTTCGCAAATTTCCAATGAACGGGTTGAAAAAGTCACCGAAAAATTGAAAGTGGGTGAAACGGTCAAAGTTAAAGTGCTTGATATAGATAAACAAGGGCGGCTTCGTTTGAGTATGAAGGCTGTTAATATGTAAGGTTTTCTTCTTCCTAACTTTAACTTGATTTTGCTCGGAGTCCAAGATTTATCTTGGACGTCCTTTCGACGTAAGAAAAAAGCCCATCAATTGAAAATCCAAAACAAAGAAAAAGCCATCATCGGTTGTTTACTAGGCACTGCTGTCGGCGACGCAATGGGTTTAAGCTACGAAGGCTTATCCCGACAACGACTTTTCAAACTCTACCCCGCCCTCAACCAATACCATTTTATTTTCGGTAAAGGTATGGTCTCTGACGATACAGAACATACCTGCTTAGTGGCACAATCCCTTATCGCTTCCCAAGGTGATGTTGAAATTTTCAAAAGGCGCTTTGCTTGGAAATTGAGATTTTGGTTGCTCGGTTTACCAGCCGGGATTGGTTTTGCTACGCTTAGAGCGATCCTAAAACTATGGCTAGGCTTTTCTCCCGATAACAGTGGCGTTTTTTCTGCGGGAAATGGTCCGGCGATGAGATGTCCTATCATTGGGGTGGCGCATGATGTGGAACAATTAAGACAATTCGTGAAGGCGGCAACTCATATCACTCATACTGATCCTAAGGCAACATTCGGTGCTCTAGCTGTCGCATTGGCGGCTCATCTGTCCAGTCTCCAAAAAACAGTCACTCCTCAAGCATATCTTGACAATCTTAATGATTTACTCAAAAATGAATCTGCCGATCCTTTAATCTCTCTGATCAAAAAAACGATTGATAGTGTACTTTCTGGGCAATCCACTGTGGCTTTTGCCGAAACGCTTGGACTCAAAAAAGGAGTCAGTGGTTATATTTATCATACTGTCCCGATTGTGATTCATGTCTGGTTGAGAAATCAAAACGATTATCAAAATGCTATACTAGAAATTATAGGCTGTGGCGGTGATACGGATACAACGGCTGCTATTGTAGGCGGCATTATTGGGGCAGGAGTCGGCAAACAAGGTATTCCTCAGCAATGGCTTGATAATTTATGGGAATTTCCAAGGCATCGCAAATGGATGGAAAAACTCGGTCAACGGCTCGCCTCTTGTCAACAATCGCCTCTACCTATCTCTTTCACAGCGATTTTTTTACGCAATCTCATTTTTATAATAATTGTATTGTGGCATGGATTTCGTAGATTATTGCCACCTTATTGACGAAAACTAAAATGGCTCAAAAAACACTGACAAGCTGGATCATGGCAACCCGCCCGCAATTTTTTACTGTCATTATTTTGCCAATCGTATTAGGCACTGCTATCGCGTGGCACTCGCAGAAAGTTTTTTTGCCACTCTATTTTAGCCTATCACTATTGGCAGGCATTCTCATTCATGCGGGCATCAATGTGCTCAACGATTACTTTGATCATCTCAATAAAAGTGATGAATTTAATGAAACACCACTCACTCCCTTTGCTGGCGGCAGCCGAATGATCCAAAAAGGGATTTTTTCTGCGGCAGAAACTTACCGTTATGGCATGTTATTACTGATACTGGCGGTGAGCATCGGCTTATTTTTAATTTGGGCACGAGGTTTTGCACTTTTATGGATAGGGCTCATAGGGGTATTATCAGGCTATTTTTACTCTGCGCCGCCCTTTTCATTTCAAAGTCGCGGCTTAGGCGAAATATTCGTTGGCTTAAATTTTGGCATATTGGCAGTATTAGGGGCCTACTATGTACAAACACAAACGCTGACACTGGTTGCCATCATAGCAGCCTTACCAGTTGCCATTTTAGTCGCGGCGATTTTATATATTAATGAATTTCCAGACTATGCCGCAGACAAAGAAGCTGGTAAAAACACTCTGATTGTCCGCTTAGGAAAAGTACGCGCTCGTTCTATTTATACTCTATTAATAGGGCTCAGTTTCATCGTAATCGCATTAGGTGTCATGTACAAGAGCTTACCTTTATTTAGTCTTATCAGCTTATTAGCTTTACCATTGGGATGGTTTGCCATTAAAACACTTTATGCGTATTATGATAAATCCACTGCCTTAATTCCCGCTATCAAAAACACGATTATGCTGCATACTTTGGTGAGTGTGTTACTGATTTTGGCGTTTGTTATTCCTATTTCAATTTAATTTTTTTGGTCTTTTTTTGGTCTTTTTTGGTCTTTTTTGGTCTTTTTTGGTCTGAATCAGAATTTTCGGAAAATTCTGATTCAGACAATAAAAGGGTGAAAATAATTAAATGAATGATTTCTACCGAACCATCAGAATGGTATCATTAACACTAGGCATCCGTTCTTTTCGCAGCCTCAAAAAATCCACTTCACCAGGCAAAAAATCTTGATAGCCACGTCCACGACTATTATGCCATGACAGATAAAGCATCCCTTGTAATTCATTATTGTCCAAATCTTGATCCAGTTTGATACCCCATTCCCAGCGCGATAAATTCTCATCCCAAATATCCCAACTCAAATCTAATGACAACCAATGACGATTGACACTCTGTTTCCGATCATCATCTGACCAATAATGATAAAAGCGATAAGCCAGATTGAATTGCGCCTCTCCCAAAAGTTGTTGCCATTCCGCTTTTAGGCGTAAATAGTCTGGCTTGACTATATTTTCATTGCTATTCACTCTCACTCGTCCAACCCAGCGAGTATCTCGCCAAGGCTCATAAATAAATGAGTCAGCCAGCGTGATGCCAAAGCGATGATCGCTTTTATAATCACTATAGACATCATTGTCCAAGCGATCTGCAAACTCGTCGGGTGCTTCACTCAAACTTAGCCAACGACCAAATACGCTGAAACTAGGAACGTGGTAGGATTTTAAATTAATTCTCCAATACTGTGACAGCGAGCCTTTTACTAATCCATGCCATTCTAAGTCGCCATCCCACACCTTTTGGGCATAAATTGACCCAGAAAGACGTAGGGCAAATGGACGTCCCTGTGCCTGTTTATAGTGCAAATCTCTTTTCGCACCCAGTGTTATGTCACCCTCTTCATTAAAACGCACCAGCCATTTTGATTTGAGATAGTCTCTTGAAACTTCATCAAAAGAGCGATACGTCGTGCTTAATTCAAAAATATCTTGGAATTGGATGTCATCTTCTTCCACATTTTGTCGCCGTCGCAATGAGGCTGTAAAACTTCGACTATCTTTTCTTTGCTCACTCAGGGGAATCCCATCTCTCACATCCAAGCGAAGTGGGAAGTCACCTTTTCTGGTAGGTTTTGTCTCTTCATAAACATACAGATGTTGTTCTGGTAGCGATTCAGCGACAATCTGAAGCTGTCGTAATTGCACTTCTGGTTGTTTTTCATTTTCATCTTTTGGCACCATTTCGTGTAAACGCAGCAAAGCCATCGTTTGCCCTTTAACCGGTGGAAAACTCAGTCTGTGCCAACCCTCGCCCACTTGTTGATAACGAGTGTCAATGTGAGTCGGATGCCATTCACTAATCCGTAGCCAATTCGGTCCTTTCACATTCACAATCAGAGGCTCTTCTTGTGTGGAAACCTGATAACGACGCTCATATTTTTGAATCAAGGGTGCCGAATCGTTGATCCGAATACGCAAAAATTGATTGGCAACGGGCTTTTCAATCGCAACATAAAGGATGTGATCTCCTTCGGGTACCTGAATCTCTAAGGTTTTAGACGCTTGCATGGGTGTTAATCGTAGCCGCCGGCGGGGTTCATTATCCAACCAATAAAGCACTGACATGGGTATCGGCTTGAAAGAAATCACGTCGTCCATACGCAGCCTCAACTTGAGAGTCGTCGCGCTTAAATTGAACATGGACAATCCCATGGGATTGTAGCCAGTGATGATTTGTTCATTTTCAGTCACATTTCTCAAGAGGGCTTTACGGATACGCAGACTGCTGCTCTCTGGTTGCCACCCCTGCATTTCGACAAAATGTATCCCCGCACTGCTTTCAATCGTTTGCACACTTTTCCACTGAGTTTTGGCACGTAAAGCGGCCCATAAGGAACGTAAGTGTGGTGTCTGAGGATACTGCCTAAACAGCGATTCTCCTTCAACGACTAAGGCTTGTGAGGGTTGTTGTTCGGCTGCCCATAACAATAAAGTCATACGCTTGAGAATGTCTTTGATGGGCTTTGCATCATCTACTTGCCCCCTTAGTCGCCATTGATGCAGAAGTTTTTTGTCCCCTCTCTGAAGTTTTGGAAAGCGTCTGGGCGTGCTATGGATAGCTATACAAGGCGGAATGACTAAAACACAGTTAAGACAGCCGCATTTTTCGAGAGCATTCTTGAAAACCAGCTTATCATTTTTTAGAGCAGCAACTAAAGTCTCTTCATTGATGGGCGGTAGCACTGCCAGCGGTAGCCTTGGTTTTTCGGCTTGCACTTTGATAGCGATGGGCAAGTTGATGGCAGATACTTCGACTTCATGGAGCCCTGGTCCAAATTCAAATACTTGCGTCGTTTGATGACCTAACTTTTGTGCTTCTCCCACGATGCGTAGCCCATCACTAGGCAAAATATTATTCAAGCGCACGATATGTGGTTTGGACGCAGTCAGTTCTTTGACATGCACCCAAGCATCTAGTGGCTGATTATTGTTTGGCTCATGCAAAGTGCGGAATTGAAGGCGGACTCGCATTGGTCCCGGAATCTGTAGCTTGACAGGGCGATTAATTTGACTGATGAAAACCTTAAAAAACAAGTCTTGTTCGATACCATAAATCAATTCACTACGGGCATAATCTTTAACCAATGTGGTGGCCGTTTTCCATTCTTTTGGACCAGGATGCGCGGCTTGCCAACGTTCCCATGCGATAATCGCGCCTTCTTTAAATTGACCCTGTAGTTGTTGACGAATCTGCCTGCCTTTCTGTAAAGCATTCGCTAAATCTTTCCCTCCTGCCCCCCCCCAAAATTCAAGCGCTGCTGCATAATCGCCTTGTTTTTGGGCACGATAGCCTTGCCACAATCGTTGTTTTTCTTTCGATACCTTCGCTAACAATTGTTCAAAGCTATGCCACCAACCGAAACGGTATGTGAGTTCTAACATTAAGGCATGAGGGCGCGATGCGCTGGGCAGTGCCATGCCTATCATAAAAGCATAGTCATAATAGCCATTTTCCACTAAAACATGAGCCAGTTGAGTCAACATCGCCGGCGTTGGATTACGGAGCACTTCTGTTGCCAGCGGCGGTATTTTAGCAAGGGGATTTTGCTCTCGACTGAGTAATATCCTAAACGCTTGTTGGGACAAGATCGGATCAGGTGAAACGAGATAGAGTTCTTGTAATAAGCGTTTTGCTAAAAACAATTCGCCCAATTGCTCAAGTGCTTTTATGCGTGCTAATTCCGCCTCGCGCTGCGATTTTCCGCGAGTGCCTTGTGCAATACGTGACCAAAATTCTAGCGCCACTAACCAGCGTTTTTCAGTTTGCGCTTTCCGTGCTTCTTGCTGCAAATTGTCTAAGGTTTGCAAATTCAACAACTGAAGCTTTTCTCGATTTTGTGGATTAATAGCAGCGCGAAAGTGTTTTTTCCGAGCCTTTAAAAATCGGATTAATGGCAACCAATGGTTGTACAAATAACCGGCCTGCGTTTTGCGTTGATCAGCGCCTAATGAATTCACAAAGTATTGAAAGAATTGTTGTTCCGTTTCAAATTGTGAAGTAATACTCTCATATTCTGACTCATCGAGGCGGAAAGGTCTGGCGGCACGATACTGTAAGGCGATATGCAAAGATTCTGTGGCACAACTTGGTTGCCAGACTTTGATTTGTCGCACTTTGCTAGGCAAGTCTAAAACAAAATATCCAGCGTTAATGAGACTGGCAAATGGAGTGCCGTGATCCAAGGCTAACATGCTCAACCCAGCTTCGCCCTGATTAAAGCGATAATTTTTTTTATCTAACTCAAGATGTTGTGGTATCACTTCCATCATCACCGGGGGACTATTATCAAATTGCACCCATAAAATTTGTGATTTTTGTAAACGGTTTGGCTCTTTTACCACGATCCGCAATAGGCTAGGCACCGTGCGTCTTGGTAATTTATAAAGCTGTTGAGCAGCACAAGCTTTTTTGATAGAAAGCGGCGTGAAATAGGCACCGGGGATGCGTTTGAGATAAGCCTCTTGATGTTGTTCCGCAACAATGAGGGGCAAATTGGGCAGTTCAGGCGGGCGCAACTGGTAAGGTATAAATCTTGCGAAAAGTGAGGGTGCCGTCTTCCAAGGCAGTAAATCCCGATAAAAGCTATGCTTTCCTAATAGACTGTTAGCCAGTCGGCGGATTTTGGATTCAGACGGATATCGCTTAAAGGCTTCACGCAAAATCATTGCCCCTAACAGTCCCCCTTCACGGCGGCTATTGTCTTGTGCGAGACGCAATGCTATTTTTTCTATTTCCATCATAGTGTTAGGTCGCTTAGACACAAGCACACTCAATTCTTTTTCCGTTAATTGCCAACTGGCGCGTTTAATCCATTCTGGCAATTCTGCTTTATTATCTGGCTCAGGACGATTGAGATCAGGAAAAAGATAGTCAAAGCTTTGTTCTCGTAACAGGCGGATATAGAGATTCGCGCTACTGGTTAATCGTAATGAATGTTCTCCTTTTGGGATATCCAAATATCCGACTTGGAGACGTCCTAGCACGGGTGCTTTGCCATCAATGGTCAACTGTTGTTCCGTTTCTGCGCCGGTTTCAAATTCTAATATTTGTATTAAATCATCACTTTTTGCATCCAATTGTGCCGAAATTTGATAATCTTGTGCTAATGCTGATTCGGTGGGTGGATAAATCAAGCGACTTTCCAAAGTGACTCGTATCGGTCCTTGCAATTTCACTTCTAACGGTTTGGTGCCTGCTTGAATAAACCAAAAGTCTTTGAAAATCCGTTGAGGCATCAACAGTAAGGATTGTTTGTGAGTTTGAAGCGAAATGACCGTTTTAGGCGAAATGACTGGTTTATAGCGCGATGTAAATAAGGCAAAAGTTTGTGCTTGTTTATGTTGTTTGCCACGCTTGATGCGTACTAATCTTGGTAGCGTGGGATCAGGCGAAATAAGTATAGAATGGCCTTGTTCAACAATATGCACGGGCAAATAGGCATACAAGCCGGTGCCGGTTGACATTGAAATTTCAAAGGCATTGTTGGCGAATGTTTCATCGGGATTATGTATTCGCAGCCATTTTCCGGGCATGAGTTGCACTGTGACAGATTGCCCAGGAGCGAGCGCCCAATCGCCTTTGATATTTTCCCAGTGTAGGGGAACTTCTATGGCTTGTGATAAGTTTATGGGTATATCGTCAAGTGTAGCGTGGCTTGCGACAGTCCAAAGTATTAAAAAAATTAAGGAATAGTGAGGTAATTTCATATAGTTCTCAACAAGTCTTTTCAGGTTTATCATGAGTTCATCAGGACTGCAAGGCGTACCTTGCACAGCTTTTATGGCAAATTCAGTGCCGTACTTGCTTGGGCGTTCCGCCACTGCGTATGCAACCCTGTCCGCAACGTTTATATTATCTTGTTGATTTTAAGGTTCGACTTAATGGTATTGTGCGTGAGACGCTACGCCCGCAAATTGACTCACATGGTATACCGTCTCGGTCCCGATCTAGATTTTTTTTGCCGCATTTTTTTAAATGATAGTAAGCCTCCTTGCATGAGGACATTCTGTCACAAGTTTTGCGTGGTGTACATTTGAATGACTGGATTGAAGTTGTTGGCTGTTCTTTTTTTGGCAGATTTAGTTTGTCTTCTGCAATTACACTTGATGCTATGAAAAAAGAAAAGAAGACTAAGAGTAATCGTTTTTTCATGTTTGTTCTCCAATTTGATGAAAAATGAAAAAAATAAACGCTATTGTTTCATTATAACTCTTAGTTCGACGTTTTTTTGACTTGACATTGTTGTTGGAGTCCAAAGCTTTAGCTTTGGATTCCAAGTGCCGGCAAAACGTCAAAAAACTTGAACATCGAGTGAAAGGGTTTCATACGCCAAACACCTTTCTACGACGAATTTCCATATCAGCCTTAACCAGTTTCATCTCATCGCCCCGAGACCAATTTTCTAACTGAGCGCGAATTTCTAAAGCCTCTGGCTCTTCTCCCTTATCTTGTCCAATCAATTCAAAATATTTTTTAAGCATCAAAGCCATTTTGGTATTTTGAGGACGAGGCTCAACGCAAAAAATATCTTTAAGCAGGCGAGAACTCTCAGCACCATAACAAGAATTAGGTTGTTTTAACTTGGCAGAGCCATTTTCCCACACAATGTTATGAATACACGCCGGCTCTTCAACCGTACTCAACACTTGTGGACTGTGTGTTGTCACAATAAATTGTGTGTTTTCAAAGGTTTTCAATAAATCAGACAAAACGATTTGTTGCCATTCAGGGTGTAAATGCAAATCTATTTCATCAATTAAAACAATAGCTTCAGCTTTTAATGGCTCAGAAAGATGTGGATTAGCTTGAGCCATGCGAAAGGCCAAATCAGTGACTAAAGCTAACATAGCGCGATAGCCATCACTCAATTGATCAATGAACAAAACCTGTGGCTGTTCCTTGATAGTTTCAACGATAACTCTCAAACGTAAAGGATTAATTGTGGTACGAATATCTGAGCAAGCGGGAATGATTTTGTAAATGGCTTGACGAACATTTTCCAATAAAGGTTGCCGATACCCCAAATTTTCTCTGTTTTCTTTTTCTCGACGTTCAATATCCTCTTGAAAAGCAAAGCTTTATACCATGAAATCAACACGCGTACTGGGTTTCATGGCATCTTCCAATGCCTTAAAACGATTGAATGTTTTCTTAAAATCACGCGGCACTGAACTACTGGAACGACTGGCACGATCCGTGCCATAATAAACCATGACTGGTAGTTGAATATTGTCTTTTCGATCAAATTTAAAATCAGACTGGATATGCAAACTGGCTTGAATACTGTTGATAATGTTTTCCAAAAACTGATGAAGTTCAGCGAGTTTTTTATCGGGTGGAATTTCTTGCAAGGTTTCTTTGCTCTGATCACGCTTTTCAGTTCGAACCCAACTAATGGCATCAGTCGTTTCCAGCATAACACGCACATAAGGTGCTTGCTTCATCTTCTCATTTTGCCAGCGATCATTTGTTCGAAAATTGATGCCTTTGACTTCCGGCAAATGCGTCAGCACCGCCCCTAAACCAACAGCGATAGCATCTAAAATAGCTGTTTTTCCTTTACCATTATTCGCCACAAAAACATTCAAACGTGGATGTAAATCAACAGAGAGTTCCTTAAAACAACGAAAATTTTTTAATTGAAGCTTTTTTAAAATCATGATATATATAAATACACGTATTTTTTTATTGCAAACACACACCAAACTCTCTCCGCAGTTGCTTATCCTTGCGAAGTCGCTGGCGCAGCGGTTTGCTCATTTCAATATGAATAAAGTGATTAAATCCACCTTGACGAAGGTCTTTGGCGTTCTTATTGCTCGTTCCACCTAATTCTAAAATTTCATAAGGATAAAGGCGTACTACAAAGTCTGTCAGTTTAGATTTCAAACACTGACTGATATTGAATACGCGCTGATAGGGGGTTATAGTCGTGTTACTGAGAATTAGATCAGTGGTTTTTCCGACATTCGTTTTTCGTTTTTCTTGGGCAAAGCTGTGTAATTGGACAATTGTCCCCGTCGGGTATTGGTGTACAAATGCTCGCCCAAAGGCTTGGAAAATGGTGTCCTCAAGATGTGCCATATCAGCAAAATTATCTTGTTTATTTTTTCCGTAACGTGGCACCGTATTCCAAGCGGCGGCAATATAATTGCCTTCCTGCATTAATTTGCGAGTAATTTGCCGCGTGTATAAATCTTTAAAGCTATGTGGTGCTTGTAGCGCAACGGGTAATCCGCCGTTCTGACGAAATAGATAAAATCCTCGCCCTGTACGCTTTTCATTGATTTCTTGCACGATGGTAAAATGACTGCCCCTGAATGTTCGCATGATAAACCCTTGTGTTTGCCAAGCTTTTTGTAAGTCTAGGCTTTGTTCGCCTTTTAGGGTGCGTATAAATAAAGTCTCCGCTTCGCCCACTTGAGCACCGCTGGGGGCAACATATTTTCTGCTGCTGGCGGCTTTGAGTGTGTCTTTTAGGGATTCGGCGGATACTGATAGGATTAAGCTAGTGCCTATCAAAATTGCAATTAATTGTTTCATAGATTTTTTTCAGTTAGGCAACTCCCAAAAAATAATATACCCAAAAGGGGCAACCATAAAGGATTGCCCCTACCATAAACGATGGTTTGTAGGGGCAATCCTTTATGGTTGCCCCTGGTATTTTATTTTTTGAAAGTTGCCTTATTAGTGCATGGCTTGAGTTTCCCTAAAAAATTGTCGCAATTCTTCCTGTAAACCCACCGTCATTTTACTCAAGGTTAAATAAGCCCCCACAGATTTGTTGGGTATTAATTCAATCTGATATTTTCCAGGTGGCAAATCCTCATGTAAGGGGATGACAAAAAATTGTCCCGCATCAACAAATTTGTCGCGTGTATTTAACACGACGACTGATCCTTCTCCCCTTGGGTGTAACTCATAAAGGCGTTGGCGAAATGTCCAGCCAGTGTATGTCTGCATATCTATTTTGGGGGCGGTTGTCATTTTCGCTCGTATTTGTAGAGGTGCTTGCATACCTTGCGGCATATATACCCGTACAGACAATAATTCTTTATCATGGCTACGTTTTTGATAGGTAAAGCGCAGCCCTTTTGAATCAAAAACATGGGCTAAGCGTTTGACATAAATCGCTTGTTTATCTTTGGGAGTCGCATGGTTAATAAAAAATTGCCCCTCTCCCTTCACAATCAGTGTATGTCTCCTTGTGGTAAGTTTAGGGAGTTTGATTTCTCCCTGTTTTCCAATAATATAGCCTTTATAATACAACTTATTGTCTAGCAAAATTTGTATCTGAGCCGGACTTTTCTCAGTGCGCCGATAAATCAGGGTGGGTTGTATCCTTTTTCTGGGATTGATAAATTGTAAAGTAATCGGGCGATTTTTGGCAATTGGCTGATAATGACTCCCCAATGCTTGGTTGCGTAGCGGCAATTGACTTTCTCTTTTCATAAATAAATAGCGCGACCGATATTTGCCCTCCGGTTTGAAATCTTCCCAAAGATACTTGCCGAGCAGTATTTCTATGTTTTCCGCCTCACGACGGGGGGGGCGGCGTTGAATTTTCAACAGTGGGGTACGATTTTGTTGATACAAGGATTCATAATCTTTGGGGCGCAGCCTAAACCAAGCCGGAATGGGCTGCGTGTCATCTTTTGGTATGCGTTTCTTGAGCAATATACCCGGTGGTCGATTATAAACTGATGCCAAGACAGCACAAGGGCTTTCCAAGCGTAGCGTTGCTATTTTTGCTGGAATAGAAAGATAATAATTATCAGGCTCAGAAACGTCAAAGTGTTCCCACCAGTTGCCGGTCATTCTATCATAGTAAGAACGAGACTGTGTTAAAGGCATTGTCCCTGTGTATTGGATGTGCCCTTTTGCATCTAATAGCGTATAGGTAACGTTGTTACACGCCAATTTAAGATCAGGCAGATCGTTCGAGGTATTGACGGTTTTGGCAAGCAATCGTCGAATATTGACACGCACTGGTGTCGCTTGTTGACTGGAATGGTTGATCTGAAACGCCATGTCTCCTTGTATTAGCACAGTACTCGAATGCACAGGGGCTGGCGTTATTTCTTTTTCTAATGTCTTGGCTCGCATGATGACGGGCAAGTCCGCGCTGATCTCTAATAATCCCTCGGCAAATTCATGCTCGAAACCGTTCCCATCCCAGACAAATGAATGCTCGCTACTGTCTGTTGATCGTCGCCCATACCATTTAATCTTTATTGTCACTGGGCTTTGCTCTACTTCGCTAAAACTAAAACGCACTAATCCCCCCTCTACTGGCATGGTTATCCAATGCTGTGCATCAACAAAAACGCCAGATGCTTGTATCGCTTTCGGAATTGTCTCCCCTTCAAATTCTCTGCGAATATAAAGCGGACGGGGGTAATACTCACTGCCAGCCACACCTAATGGGCCGATAACCCGCCATCTTTCCCGCAATAGGTTGCGTTTTTCACGCTTAGAAAACCATTCATGCTCATAAACACTAACCCGTGCAAAAGCTTTTTTCTTTCTCTCATTCAGGCGGTGCCACATATGATCCAATTTATCTTTCGCCATCCTTTTTCGCCAATAGACACGAATGGCGACATCAACGACATCAGGATCAGCAGACTCAAGGCGAAGTCGCAAAATAGCGGCATTCTTGAGATGGATAAACATGTAGCGACCATTCGTAGGCTGCTCAGCACTCAGATAAAACACTGATCGCATCAATTTCTTGTTATCTTGATAAACGGTCGCCTGAGTGCGGTGATGATAGTTGCCTTCATCCAATAATTTACCTTCTTTATCAAGGACTTGATATTTTAACACATACTGCCATTCCAATTCGTTATTAAGACTTAAGGCTTGGGGCACAGTGGCATTACTTAGCACTCTGATGAGTTTGTACTTAGGTAAAAGTGCAAATTCTGTCCATTTTTGTTGATCCAATACATAGACAGTCGTCTTGCGTGTCTTCGCTAGACTGTTCTGAGAGATTTCTGGATTAACTTGGCTGAGAAGCCAAGCGTCTACATGAGGTGCCGTCTGCCATAATAGAATTGGCATAGTTAAAAGCAGGGCAATCTTATAGGGAAAACTTACTCGTTTTTCAGGTAAGATTATGTTTTTCATGTTTTTTATTGATTTTCCAAACTAAAGTTTGGACTCCTACAACCGTTTATCAAATGTGCATACTTGTCAAAACCAGACCTGGCAGGTTTTCTTTTCAACCTTTTATTGACGAACAAATCTATTATATATGCTGAGTGTCGCTAAATCTACAGATAAGCGCAGACTGTGAAAACGAGCGCTATGACCATTTATCAGATGTAAATGACCATTCGTCAGCATTCCTATAACTAAGTGACTTGAACACTGATATTCTTTCAGCACGAATGACAGATTAAGACATTTTTAGACAAGAGGATAAAATTATGAACATAAAACAAATTTTAAAAATAGCCATTCCCTCTTTAGGACTGGGCTTATACAGTGGATTAGCGCATAGCACCAGTTGCAGTGATGCTATCGTAGCCAATCCGCTTTATAACCTTCAAGACAGCACCCTCACAGTTCCCTTAGTGAATATCGGAAACAAAAACTTTGTGGGTACCACACTTCAAGTGAGACAAGATGAACAGGGCAATTGGTTTGCCGATGTCGCTGGAATCGAGAATCTTGCAGAGTGTACATGGGATAACCCCTCTCCTGCCTCCTTTGAATTGACAACAAATTATTTGAATTTGTCAAATGTACAAGTGGCAAACAGTGTAGAATCTTACGACCTTGAATTGGAGTGGAATGGGGCCACTTTTAGACTTCGTTTTATCGCTGAAGGTGAAAGGCGCTTTGCTGGTAGCATTAGTAGCAACGGTAAGCAGATTGCCGGAGCGGTGGTGACAGTTGATGGTGTAGAGGCCGATAGCCCCACCACAGTGGATGGTCTTTTCCAAGTCACCGGTATTGGTGACGATAGTTGTTTGATAATGACAGTCAATGCGCCGGGTTTTGCACCGATGTCACTCAACGTCGATACTCGCTATAGTGGTGAAATTCGCTCATGTACACCCTAAAAATTGATAACTGAATACTGAAATAAGGAGAATTTTTATGTTAAAGAAAAATCTTTTGAATCTCGGCTTGTTGACAACATTAACTGTCAGCAGCAATATTGCCCTTGCAGCCTCGCTTGAGTTGACAGCAAACCCTCCACCAAAAGTTTTGGATATAATAGCACCTGCTGATGGTTCGGCGTGGTCTCGTCCAGACGGCTGTTTGGCACCTGTGCTGAATGTTAAGGGTAACACCACGATGGAAGAAGGGCAGCCGTTGGATTTGGTTTTAATCATCGACCGCTCAGGTAGTACCGAGAAAATAGTCGATGGTACCGATACGGTGTTAGACATTGAACGTCAAGCTGGCAAAATTTTGATAGATATACTGAAAACGGCAGGTGATACCCACAGACTCAGTTTGGTGAGTTTTGCGCGTGACGTTTCGGCTCAGGCAGTCTTAGGCAGCGATTGGAATGGACTGGATACCGCTTTGGATGGTCTGGCGCATTCTGATGGCGCGACGTATCCGGCTTTAGCAATTGAGTATGCTCTAAGAGCTTTGGAAAATAAAAGGCCAGAGGCACAAGCCGCCATCATTCTGATCACGGATGGCATACCGACTCTGTGTAAACCTGATGATGGTTCTAGTATTTTGGATCCGAATGGCATACCCCAAGAGTGTAGTAAAGGGACTGACAAAGATGGTGGGACTCAGCAACGAGATGATCGTTTAGTCACATTAGCGGCGGCAGAGTTGGCTAAGAAAGCAGGCGTGGCGATTTATCCCGTTATCATTGAGCCAGAAAATAAAATTGATCGGAAATTGACCACGATGCCAGCAGTACATGACATCACGGGTGCGGCAGGTCAAGTCCCAAGGCTTAATAAAAATAATCTGGACCAGTTGACCGATGTGGTGACACACCTTCCCATAATGGGTGTCACTCAGGTTGATACCAGCAATTTGGGTGCAACAGAAAGTGTGATGCCCAATGTGCTTGGGGATTTTGAAGCCAAGGTGTTTGTGGGGAACGGTGATAATACATTGCGGGTCAGTGCTCATACGGGTGATCCGGCAAACGCTAAAGAGGTTAATTTTACAATAAATGTTGCGGAGGATGCAGGGGCGGGCATCAACGTACAGATCATCGACGGCAATGACGATGTGGAGGAGAATCTGAGCAATGGAAGCATGTACATGAACAGCTCCGACCTGGAACTGGTGAAGGATGGTAATAAGGAGCAAAACATTGGGCTGCGCTTTCAGAATGTGAATATTCCGCAGGGTGCCACCATCACCGCCGCTTATATTGAATTCGAGACTGATGAGAAGTCCAGTGGTGCAAGCTCGCTAACGTTCCACGGGGAGGCGGCTGACAATGCTGCCGCTTTTGTTGCAGAAAAAAACAACCTCACAAGTAGAGCACAGACGAATGCCGTCGTTGAATGGAATAACCTGCCGGCATGGAACACGGTGAATGAGAAACACCAGTCTCCCGATCTGTCGCCCATCGTGCAGGAGATCGTAAATCGTGGTGGTTGGACAGCTCAAAACAGTATGGTGTTCGTCATCAGTGGTAGTGGCAAACGGGTGGCCGAGTCATACGAGGGTGAGAGGCAAGCGGCTGCGGTGTTGCATGTAGAGATTGAAGGCGATGAACTACAACAATTGGCCTGCTCCGGGGTGGCACCTAAACCGGCATGTAAGATTTATGCGATTCACGACGAAGGCAGGGCGGACACTTATTTCCTCGCTATGACACCGTTGACTGGAAAGGTGGAGCGTTTGGGTCCTGCGTACAAAGGTGCTGATATTGAAGGTATGGACATTAGTCCCGATGGTCGCTTACTGGCTGTCGCAGGTCACAGTAATCGCAGCGATCTGTATGAAGTGAATTCCCTCACGGGCGATATTCAGGAAATTGGTCAAATAAAGGATGCCGCTGGCAATCCCTTTAAAAACGTGGTTTCTCTCTCTTTTCGGCACGACGGCACACTCTGGGGTGTTGCCCGCGATGGTGGCAACCGGGGTATCATCAAGATTAATCCCAATACAGCCGTGGCTACACTGGAACATGCCGGGGGTCAAAAAGCGGGTGGTGTTGCTTGGTCGCTGGATGGTTTAGAATTGTGGATGGTAGAAGATAAAAAGTTGTATGTCTGGATGGAAGGCGGGGAAATTATTGAAAAACATACTTTTCCAAAGAGTGCCGAAGGGCTGGAATTTCGTCCTGATGGTAAGTTAATGGTTGGTGTGCATTCATCAGGAGAAATGATCATTTACGCTGTCGATATCAGTGATGGTAGTTATGTTAAACAGGATAGTTTCGATGGTACTGTCAAGGATGACCAGGGCCGTGATATGGCTATCAACGATATTGAAGCGATGGCTTGGCCAGTATCGTGTGGTGATGTGCCAACCCAGTAAGAATGCTACGTCCATTGATTTGGCGGGTGCTGGTCCCTACCGTATTTCAGTTAAGTCGAATACGGGAAATTATTATGACCCAAAACCTGAAAATTTCTTGGTTAGTGCTAGTGCTGGGATGTTATTTTAACGTGGGCTGTGGTCCTATCTCTCGCACTAACTATTCCTTTACAGCACCTCAGACACCTGAAGGCAAAGTGTGTGTCTCTCAATGTGGCGGCACGAGATTGCAGTGCAAACAGATGGAAAACATGAGATACGAAAGTTGTCAGTTTCGAGCCAAAATCGCGCACGACAACAACCGTTGCCACTACGAGAAATATAAATACAGAGAGGAGGAGTGTCAGAGACCTTTTTATTATGAACCTTTTTGTATTCCAAATTATAGTCAATGCGAGGCCGACTATAGAAATTGTTACAAAGCCTGTGGCGGAACGATAACAAATCATCAGCCTCAAATTTAACCACTCAAGCAAGTCCAAAGCTAAAGCTTTGGACTCCAAAAAATATCCCAACTTAGAAACAGCCTCTTGGGAGTTGTAAATATCCCTTCAGTATCTCAACCACGCTATCGTACCATTTTATCTGTCTAATCGGTGTACCATCACTGTGCTTTTTGCCAGTGTCCAGATAAATCGCGTACTCCAAACCTTTATCTGTCAACTCATAATACAAACGGTCTTTGTGATCACGGTGCGAGGATTGTAGTTCGGCTTCAATCAGTACGGGGTTGATTTTGCGGGTGCCGATGCCTAGTTGTTTGGCGATGTCGGAGACGGTGAGGGTTTGTTGTTGCTGCTCCGATTTAAGCCCGTTAAGGTCCCAAGTTTCTAACAAGTTTACACCAAACTCTTTTTGCATCGCATTGTTGAGGGCGAGGGTTTGCATGTTGCCGTCTATGCCGAATAAAGCCATCAATTCTTTGTTGATGCGGGCGTATTCTAGCATTTGGGATTGGAGTGGGGGCGCAAAATATTTGTTGACTAGCTCGCGTTGGATTTGCCAGGCTAGGTCATCTGTGAAAATTTTGGCGAGCATGGCGTAGCCCGTTTGCGTTAGGACGATCAGGCCACGCGGGGGTACGTCAATTCCAAAAACACGTAAAACGTGTTTTTTAGAATATTCAACAACATAATAGTCTTCGTTCTCAATGAAACGAGATTTATTCTCGGAAAATCGGCTTTGAGCTGTGCGTTCTGGCCGTTGATGAAGTTCATCAATCATTCTGAAAGTCAGCACTGGCTGTTCTTTATAGACGATGCGGCTTATGTCATTACCGCTGATGGTAACAACTTGGCCGGATTGTTGCGTTTTAGGCGCAACTTGGGTATTATTGTTCATGGCAATTATTCCTTAATTGAGTGGTTGTTGCTATGGCATTCCTTGGAGACTTGGCGGTAATCAAGGAATGCCGATTTTAAATTGTTACGAAACAATTAAAGTTTGCAAATTATACACAATACAAAAATGTGAATCAACACTTTTTTATAAAAAAGAATTTATTATAATAACTATTTGATTATGGAAGTAATTGTTCTATTTGTGCTAAGACTTGATTCTTATCATAAGACGGATTGTCAGTAACGTTGTGATCAATTAAGATACCGATTTTATGGATTAATTGTTTAGACGCTTTAGGAACATAAATTGATGCTATCTTTCCCCTGCCTCCATGTTTCCAAACGGTAGGTTTAGCACCAGCACCTTTTGGATTTCTCATAATAATTCTCCTGTTTTATCAATTGTTACGTGATATTATAACAAACAAAATTTAGTTTTTCTCGTTCCCAAGCGGAAGCTTGGGAACGAGGAACGAGAGCGGCGAGGCTCGACACCCGCATCAGGCCAAACCGTCGGCCCGGGCTCGCATGGCCTTGATCAGCTTGGTGATTGTCTCATCCGCCGCCGCGCGGACGGTGAGCGGGTCTTCGCCGGCGTCCAGGGCGGCGAGATGCTCATCGAGCTTGTCACGCCATTTCTTGCATTTCTCGACGAGCCAGGTGCGGTCTTCGTCAGCGAGTGGCTTGTGGGAGGCGGCGATCAACGTTGAGCAACCTTTGCGGAAGT
>JALXAQ010000168.1 GCA_026991885.1 Thiotrichaceae bacterium | reverse complement strand
ACGAAAGATTCTGGTAACCAGTGCCCTTCCCTATGCCAACGGCCCCATTCATTTAGGCCATATGGTGGAATATATTCAGACTGATATCTGGGCACGCTTCCAACGCTTGCGTGGTAACAACTGCATCTATGTCTGTGCCGACGATGCCCACGGTACGCCGATCATGTTGCGCGCCCAGCAGGAAGGTATTGAGCCACAGCAACTGATTGATACGATGAAAGCAGAGCATGAGAAAGACTTTGCTAATTTTCATGTGGCTTTTGATAATTTTTATACAACCCATTCAGAAGAAAACCGTTACTTTGCCGAAACAATTTACCAATCCGCTAAAGCAAAGGGAAATATTGAAACCCGAACCATAAAACAGGCTTACGACCCAAAAGCCAAAATGTTTTTGCCTGATCGTTTTATTAAAGGCGAATGCCCGAAGTGTGGCTCTGCAGACCAATACGGTGATAACTGCGAAGTTTGCGGTGCAACTTATTCCACCACGGATGTTAAAAACCCTTATTCTGTTGTCACCGGTGCCAAACCCATTGAGAAAGACAGCGAGCATTATTTCTTTAAAGTGAGTGACTATGAAGACCTTCTGAAGCAATGGGTTAACAGCGGAGCCATTCAAAAAGAAATCGCCAATAAAATGAATGAGTGGCTGGATGGCGGCTTAAAAGACTGGGATATTTCACGTGATGCGCCTTACTGGGGCTTTAAAATTCCTGGCACAGAAGATAAATACTTCTATGTCTGGCTAGATGCTCCCATTGGTTATATGGCCTCATTCAAAAATTATTGTGAACGTAGCGGAATTAATTTCGATGAATACTGGAATGAAGACTCGGAAACCGAGCTTTATCACTTTATTGGTAAAGATATTGCCTACTTCCACATCTTGTTCTGGCCAGCTTGTTTGAAGGCAGGAAATTTTAGATTACCAACAGCGGTTTATTGTCATGGTTTTTTAAATGTCAATGGGCAGAAAATGTCGAAATCACGCGGCACTTTTATTCAGGCACGGGTCTTTTCTGATCACCTGCCAACCGAACCATTGCGTTATTATTATGCCGCGAAACTAAGCAATACGGTTGAAGATATCGATCTTAACCTACAAGATTTTCAGCAACGCATCAATAGTGACCTTGTTGGCAAAGTGGTCAATATTGCTTCACGCTGTGCCGGTTTTATTACCAAGAAGTTTGATAATCAACTTTCCGCATCGTTACCAGACGAGACACTCTACCAGCAGTTCGTTGATGCTGGTGACAGCATCGCACAAGCCTTTGAAGACCGACGTTATAGCAAAGCGATGCGTGAAATCATGGCACTGGCCGATATTGCAAACCAGTACGTGGATGAGAAACAGCCTTGGGTATTAATCAAAGACGAAAATCATCATCAAGAAGTGCAGGATATTTGTACGCAAGGCATTAATATGTTCCGTGCGCTGATAACCTATATCAAGCCGGTATTGCCAGAGTTGGCAGCAAAATCGGAGGCTTTTCTAAGTGCCGGGGAATTACAGTGGAATAGCATCACATCGCCACTGCTCGCACACCAAATTACAAAATTCAAGCCACTGATGACGCGTATCGAGGAAGATAAAGTCAATGCCATGCTGGAGGCCAATAAAGCATTGCTGGCAGAAGCCGCAGCGCTACAGGCCAAGACAGGGACTTCAGCTAAACCAAAGGATTCTCAATTAGGCAAAGACCCAATCAGCCCAACAATTGAGTATGACGACTTTGCCAAAATAGATTTGCGTGTGGTCAAAATACTCAAGGCCGAGCATGTTGAAGGTGCGGATAAATTACTCCAGCTGACCCTGGCGCTTGATGAAAACGGGGATGAACAACGTAATGTGTTTGCCGGCATCAAATCCGCCTACGACCCGGCTGAGCTTGAAGGTAAGATGACCGTGATGGTCGCGAACCTTGCACCGCGTAAAATGCGCTTTGGTGTATCCGAGGGTATGGTTTTAGCCGCAGGGCCAGGTGGAGAAGACCTCTATGTGCTGAATCCTGACGAAGGTGCAAAAGCTGGCATGCGGGTTAAATAATTGACCCTAAATTCCCCTAGTACATCAAACAGTCCAAAATGTCGGTCTCAGTTGGTCTGGTTGATGTACTAGTTATCAAACTCTATCGAATCAAAGAGCTCATCAACTTTCCAGCTCTCGCTAGAGCTGATATTAATGAGTCTTACTTCTTCGAGCAACTTACTCGTATCATCAAAGCGTAAATCAACTAATTGGCCAGAAGACAAACTCCCCTGCATTAAAACCAATAATCTATAATACCCTAAACCATTGAAATCCAACCTAATCGCATTGTTAAAATCTGATTTCTTGTAGATTCCATTGTCTGTTGTCGTATTTATACCATTAACTTGCCTGGTTAAAGTGAAATTATCGTTACTATCAAAAGCTAGAATTTCTTTATTAGTACTATCAAGCTCAATAGTAATACTATCTCCAGACAAATTTGACGTTGTTATTGATAACGATTTATTCAGTGTATTATCTATTTTTTCGCTTATAGGTGTACCACCTTCACAAACGACACTATTAACCACTATTTTCTGATTATCACTCTCTTTTTTTTCTGAGGTACAGGTAACACCTGAGGAGTACGAAACCTGTAGCTTGTCATTAACTATATTCCAGTTATATTTACCCGTTAATATTTTATTATCATTAGGATTAAAAACAATTTCTTCGACTTTAATAGCATCAAACAAGAGCAGAAACTCATCTTGAATATTTCTACCCAATAAGTCCGCCGAAAACAGAACGTTATTTTTTAACTCTGCATTAGTAAATGCTTTTGTATCGGAAGGTGGTGTTATTTCTTCCTCAAACTGAATACCATCACAAGCCGTGAGTGCCAGACATAATAACAATAAACTCGGAATTTTCATTTTTGCCCTTGTTGTTTAATTATCCTAGATTCCTTAGTTAAGCGCTTTGAGTTGTTAATAAGATATTGATTAGCATTAAAAATAGTGCTTTTAGTCAACTCACTCATTGAATGAACTCGCTACAGTATCCTAGGATTATCGTTAAATATTAATTATATTAATGATTGTAAATATAATCGATTAGACTTTGAGAAGCTAACAAAATTCACAATTATTCCAATTCAGAGTAGTTTTAGGGCCATTATATTTCCCAAAGCATTTCTAATATCAGCAATAGTCGGTGGCTCAACTTCGGCTGGACTATTTTCAACACCACCGCATTCAATCAAATAGACTTTTGGATTCTTGGCTGAATAAAGCCGCATTGTTACAACTTCCAGAATATCTGAAGGGGTACTATCAACTAGCCTAAATGAAGGTTTGTTAGATCGAATAAAACCCTGATCAGCAATTAAACGCATTTCAACCCGGCTACTTTTTACGATAAATGTATCAGGCACAATATTGCGCCTTGAAGCCGCGACATTCCTGAAACGAATATAACAGAAAGGCTCAAAACGACTATGCTTACCCCCTCTGTTTAGCCCATTTTGAATATACAAGCCTGCTTTACCAGGCAAAACAACCAGGGTTCTCATTAATACTAATTTTGAATCAACCGAAGGATATGCATAGGCTGAACGAACGTTATTATATGCGCTACAACCACTCAGTGCTTTGAACAGTGTAAACAAACTAAACACTAATACCATTGTTCGAAATCGCTTAATCATTTTAGTTTCCTGCTTAAAATTCTTGCCTAGTACACTGTCCACATTATATTGGCGAGTTCAGCGTTTCTGCGGCGCTTCGCATCAAGGCGTAGCGCCACAGAAACGCCCTAAGGGTTGATTTGTAAGCGCCCATGGCGTTGTTGCGCTTTTTGTGAAGGGAGCAACCATTCCCTGCAAAGTACGCCTACCCATGAACACTTACAAACCAACTGAATCCGTCAATATAACGTGGTCAGTGTACTAGATTATAGTAAAAAATCTCTTACGCGACAGGCACAAAAAAGCCCCTGTACCAGGGGCTTTTGTGGAAACAGTGATTAATCAATCCTTGTAGTGCGGGTCAACCATCGAATCAGCAAGGCTGACAGGTAGCAACCTGAATACTTTCATGCCAAAGACTACTAACGCAATTGCCAGTGCAAAGCCACCAAGGCCCAGCATGAATTCAGCTAATGTGGCTGAATAATGATTGACAACACCATCATAAAAGCTGCTTGATACCTCAGCATTGGGGAACAAAACCAGTGGGTAGGATTGGCCGCCAATTAAATTAACATAAATAAAGATGAAGCCGCCGAGTATTGCCAAAATCGCAGCAACAGCCAAGGCAGTGCGGTTGTTTTTAAGGAAACGACACCAAATCAAAAACATGGGTAACAGGCCACCCAAAAAGACTTCACCAAACCAGAACAAGCCTGAAAACTCACCAGTTAAGATAAATGCTTCAACACCATGATGCTCGGTAGCATACAAATTTGTTAGATGGCGCACAAATTCAAAAAACAGGGTTAAGGCAATAAAGATTGCCAGCGTGTAGCGCAAACGGTTTAGCACAGCATCGCCTAGCTCACGCCCAGTAAACTTAAATGACGCCATCAATAACAAGGTATAAATAGCTGTACCAAAAACATAGGAGGCAATGATAAACAATGGCCCCATGATTGCTGCATCATAATATTGTCGCGCAACCAACCAACCTAAAATAGAACCTGAGCCCATTGTCAAAAGAAAACGCCAAACCATATTGGCAACACCAACGGGCTTATAGATGCTTTTAGGCAGTTTTCTACGATCCATCATACTCCAGAGGTAAATTGCAAGAATGGCGATGAAACCGGAGTAAAGAATCATGTTCCAGGCAAAGATTGATTTAAAATTCATATGCCCTTTAGCCATCTCAATAACATGATCCATATCACCCAGATCAAGTAATAAAACGATCAGGCCGC
>JALXAQ010000167.1:3806-4918 GCA_026991885.1 Thiotrichaceae bacterium | reverse complement strand
ACGACAAACAAAAGTCAAAACCAGACCTGGCAGGTTAAAAACAAAACCTGCCAGGTCAAAATCAAAGTCAAATACAAACCTGGTTAAGCTTTTGACCTGCCAGGTTTTGTTTTAACCTGGCAGGTCTTGTTTTGACTTGGAATTTCAGTGCGTAACATCAGAGCCTAAGTTAAAGAACCCTGTAATTCAATGCTTATTAAAAGTGAAAGTCAACATACCACCGATTAAATCCCAAGGCATAAAAACAAAGCTAGTGCCCTGGATTAATAGTATAAAACCGGCAGACTTTGAGGGCGTATGGATTGAGCCCTTTATGGGTACTGGTGTTGTGGCATTCAATCTAGCACCACAACAAGCTTTGCTTTGTGATACTAATCCGCACTTAATTAACTTTTACAAGGCAATTAATGAAGGCTCACTGACACCTGAAATTGTGCGTCAATTTCTCAATGTTGAAGGAGCAAAATTACTTGAAAAAGGTGAAAGTTATTATTACGAAGTTCGCAAGAGATTTAATAAAGAACATCAACCCTTAGACTTTTTATTTCTTAATCGTGCTGGTTTTAACGGCATGATTCGTTTTAATAAAAAGGGGCAGTTTAATATTCCGTTCTGTCGAAAACCACAAAGATTTGCACAAGCGTATATAACCAAAATTGTCAACCAAGTGGATTATGTAGCAAAGCTATTTAAGCACAAAGATTTCACCTTTAAATGCCAAACTTTTGAAGAAACAATAAAGGCAGGCACAAAAGCTGATATCATTTATTGTGATCCGCCCTACATTGACCGTCATGTTGATTACTACAATGGTTGGAATGGCGAACATGAGCAAGCCTTATTTAATGCACTTTTTCAATCGCCGAGTCTGTTTATCTTGTCAACTTGGCATCATAACGATTATAGGAAAAATGAATATATCAAATCACTTTGGAGCCAGTTTGATATTCTTACCCACGAACATTTTTATCATGTTGGTGGTAGCGAAAAAAATCGCAATCATATCATAGAAGCGATTGTAAGCAATTATGAGGTTTCGTTGTATGAATATGATGCGCCAACAAAAAAGCAAGAACAATTGAGGCTCCTCTAAACACTATAGCAATCTAAAA
>JALXAQ010000167.1:0-3796 GCA_026991885.1 Thiotrichaceae bacterium | reverse complement strand
AAAAAATCCTATTTCTTAAAGAAATAGGATTTTTTTTTTTTTTAATTGCGATTGGGATGCCCCCCTACGACGCGAGCGATCCCTTTGACTTGTCATAAAGTATCCCCATTAAAGACAATTTAAATTATAAAAATACGGTACTCTTCGTATGGACATCAATGTTGATCAGCAAGAAGTGGCTAAATTTAATACATTAGCCTCCCGTTGGTGGGATAAAGACAGTGAATTTAAACCATTACATGACATTAATCCGCTGCGCTTAGATTATATTGAGCAAGGTGTTGGCAGCTTGGCGGATAAAAACGTCTTAGATGTTGGTTGCGGTGGTGGCATTTTGAGTGAAAGTATGGCGCAACGCGGTGCCAATGTGACGGGTATTGATATGGGAGAAGCCCCATTGAGTGTGGCAAAATTACATTTATATGAATCCGGGCTTAAAATTGACTATCAATGCACCACTGTCGAACAGTTAGCCGCCCCCGCACATTTTGATGTTGTGACTTGCATGGAAATGCTTGAGCATGTCCCTGAGCCTGCCTCAGTCGTCACAGCTTGTTATCGTTTAGTTAAGCCAGGCGGGCTTGTCTTTTTTTCTACCCTTAATCGTAATCCCAAATCTTATTTATTTGCTATTATTGGCGCAGAATATCTTCTCCACCTTTTGCCGCAAGGTACGCATGATTATGCTAAATTTATTCGTCCAGCAGAATTGGCGCAGTGGATACGCAGTGCGGGCGGTGATATAAAAAATATCAGTGGTATGACTTATAATCCGCTTACCAAGCATTACGCCTTAGGGCAAGATGTCTCTGTCAATTATTTGCTCCAGACTCAACGCAATTTATGAATAATCATTCCCTAGATACAGTGTTGTTTGACTTAGATGGTACCCTATTAGACACGGCGCCCGATTTAGCTTTCGCACTCAATACCGTGTTAGTTGAACAAAAACGGGCACCTCTACCCTTTGAGCAAATTCGCCCTTGGGTTTCTCATGGGGGTAACATCATGATTAAAAATGGTTTTCAATTAAATGATGATGATCCCGCACTTGAATCCTTGCGACAACGTTTTTTAACGATTTATGCGGATCACATTGCCGATCAAACGCGCTTATTTGATGGCATGGCAGAGGTATTAGAAACTTTAGAAAACAAGGGAATACAATGGGGTGTCGTGACGAATAAATCGGCTTGGCTAACGGCTCCATTATTGCATAAGTTAGGCTTAGCAAGTCGCAGCGTGTGCAACATCAGCGGCGATACTTTGCCACAGCGAAAACCTGATCCCGCTCCCTTGTTACATGCTTGTCAACTCGCAAACAGTACGCCAGAGCAATCTATCTATATTGGTGATGCCTCACGCGATGTTGAGGCGGGACAACGGGCGGGTATGCGTACCTTGGTCGCTTTATATGGCTATATAGGTACCCAAGAAACGCCAACAGAGTGGGGGGCAACAGGGATGCTTCAAAAACCCTTTGATTTGTTATCATGGATCGAGCAATCTATTAATTAGACAGATTCCATGACACCTCAACAATATTGCCAAAAAAAAGTGCTGCGCCAAGGCTCGAATTTGTATTATAGTTTACGTTTTCTACCCTTAGCGCTGCGCGATACTTTGCTTGCTTTACATGCTTTTTTTTATGAAATTAATCATATTCGATATGAATGTCACGATAACAGCGTGGCGCTGCTCAAATTCCAATGGTGGCAAGCAGAAATTGCCCAAACTTTTCTGGGTAAACCACATCATCCCGTTTGCCAAGCTTTAAGTGACAGTATTCGCCACCATGAGTTGGCAGAGCATTATTTTCAAGAAATGATAGAAGGTTTTATAGTCGATTCAAAGCTCACTCGTTATGCGACTTTTGATGAGTTAGAAGAGTATTGTAAACACACCCGTAGTGTGTTGAATCTGCTCTGTACGCATGTGCTGGGTTATCAAAATGAAACGACTCTCAAATATGCCGAACAATTAGGTATTGCCTTAGAGCTAAGCTTTCTATTGCGCGAACTACGCCGTGATGTTCTTAAAGGACGGCTTTATATTCCACAAGAAGAATTAGTGCGATTCAAAGTCCCTGAACAAAGTTTGTTGAATTGCCAATTTTCTGAAGATATACAAGCCCTCTTCGCTTATCAAGCGACTCGCATTCGTTCTTATTATAGTAATGCTTTTAAATATTTATATAAAAAAGATCGTTTTAATCAACGTAGTGGTTTAATTCACGCTCATCTGGCGTTAGCTACTTTGCAAGAAATGGAAAACGATGGTTTTCAACTATTCAAACATCGCATTTATTTAACCCCTTTACGTCAATTATGGATAACTTGGCGCACGAATTGGCAAGTGAGAATCTGGTAAAAAATGAATAAAATGACTCAAATGGTTTTAGTTCGCCATGGTGAAACCTTTTGGAATTCAGAAGGTAGAATACAGGGGCATTTTGAAAGTTCGCTCAATCAAACGGGACTCGCTCAAGCGCAAGCATTAGCTCAGCGTTTTAAATCACAACACTTTGCGGCACTTTATAGTAGTGATTTGAGTCGAGCGTATGAGACAGCAGGCGCTATTTCAGACCAAAAAGGCTTGCCGATTTTAGTTGAACCTTGTCTCCGTGAAAGGCATCTCGGTATTTTTCAGGGGGTGCTCAAACGAGAATTGAAAAAGAAATTTCCAGACGCATTCCGTTCTTACAAGGCCAACTATGTGATTCCAGAGGGAGAAAGTATCAAGCAATTGAGTGAGCGTTCTATCAAATGTCTTGAAAAAATCGCCCAAAAACATCTTGGAAAGCGCATTTTAGTCGTCACACATGGCGGCGTTTTGCGGCAGCTTTTTTTGCATACATTGGGTATTCCTTTTGACGCGGAGCAGCGATTTTTTTCCTTAAATAGTAGTGTCAATGTTTTTTCTTACCAAAACCAAAATTGGAAGTTAGAAGTCTGGGGAGATTTAAGTCATTTAAAGATATGAAAAACTCAGGGCAACCACAAGGGATTGCCCCTACATAAGAATATTTTCGTCACATAGCAATATTATTGTAGGGGCAATCCTTTATGGTTGCCCTTAAGTTACGAAAAATACTGATATGAAAAATACTCAAGATTTCTCTATCCATGCCCTCGAATTAGGGCCAATGGAAAATTTTATCTATATCATTCAAGACCATAGCTCAAAAAGAGCGGCCATAGTCGATCCGGCTTGGGAAGTGCCTAAAGTGATTGCGCTTGCCAAACAGCAAGGGCTCCAAATCACTGATATTTTGCTCACCCATAGTCATCATGATCATACGAATGGATTGGGTGAGATATTAAATACTTATGATGCCCAAGTTCATTTATTAAAAGCCGAGGCGAATTTTTGGGGAGCTAAATTAAGTAACCCCACCTTACATCATGGCGGCGATACGATTCAAATCGGCAAAACCAATATTGAAATTTGGCATACACCTGGACATACGCCTGGCTCTGCTTGTTACTATTGTGATGGGCATTTGATAACGGGTGATACATTATTTGTATTTGGCTGCGGGCGTTGTGATTTAAGCGGCGGCGATCCTGAGCAAATGTATCATTCTTTGAAAAAACTAGGGGCCGAATTACCTGCCCAGACAATCATACACCCTGGACATCATTATGGGAGCCAATCTTCTTCTACGATGGGGGAACAATTAGAGGGTGTGCGACTCGTTTGGCCTAATTCGCTGACAAATGTCAGTAAAAACAAAGCCTTAAAGTAAAATTTCTCATCTGGTGTGAAAGGAATTGACATCACCTCCCTAGACAAT